>NZ_CALPDA010000006.1:0-162933 GCF_943193145.1 Adlercreutzia aquisgranensis
CGTCGTATCTGATCCTAAGGTCTGATGGCATAAAGAAGCCTCCCATTTCTCGTGTCCAAGAAATGGGAGGCAGTACATCTATGCCTCGGGGGGTTCTGTATTTTGCTGGGCCGACTGGAGTGGGTAAGACGGAAATGGCGAAAGCGATAGCCGAGCTTGTTTTCGCAGATGAGCAGGCGTTGATTCGATTTGATATGTCTGAGTTTCAGGATGACCATGCAAAAATACGATTGGTGGGAGCGCCGCCGAGCTATGTTGGGTACGGTTCGGGGGGCGAGCTGACCAATGCTGTTAGGGAGAGGCCGCATTCTATCATCCTGTTTGATGAGATGGATAAAGCGGGGCGTGAAGTGAACGACCTCTTTTTACAGATTTTGTCCGATGGCCGTCTGACAGATGGGTCGGGAAGAACCGCTATGTTCAACGAGTCCCTGATTATCTTTACCTCGAACCAAGGCGTCGCTGCTGCAGGCAGTGCTCTGAACGTTGACATGTCGATTCCAGAGGAAGCGCTGGGATACGAGCGGACGATTCGGGAGGCGGTAGAACGGCATTTCCGCGAAGAGCTGGGCAGGCCCGAGATTCTTGGGAGGTTGGGGGATAACATCGTCGTGTTTCACCCGATGCAGGGGCAGGTTGCTTACGATTTGGCCGATAAGTTTATAGACAACATACTCTCCAACGTAAGGATACGCGTTGGCAGCACTGTAGTCTTGAGCGACCAGGCAAGAACATCCCTGGTAAACGCCGCTATCGCTCCTGCCCATCTTGCTAACGGAGGGAGGGGAATTGCCAATGCGCTAGAGGAGCTCTTGGTCAATCCCCTTGGGCGGGCCCTATTTGATGGAGGATCGGGTCAAACGATTGTCGTGAGCGATGTGGTTGCTCTCGAAGATGGTGCGCCTCGCCTGGTTTATGGGGGAGAGTCGTGATTCGGGTTAATCGCCTTGCATATCCCGTGACAACCCTGGGCTTCGGCAAAAGGATTGCGCTATGGGTTCAGGGGTGCGGCCGAAAGTGTCCGGGATGCTCGGCGCATGATACATGGGACTATGACGGTGGAAAGCCCGTCGAAGAACTTTTGCTGGCCTACGACGTTGCCGGAATTGCTATCGTCGAAGACGCTGTTGGCGTGACTATTACCGGTGGAGAGCCGTTTGATCAGGCGGATGCAGTTGCGAGTTTCGTAGCGTTGCTTAGGGCGACGCTAGAAGAACGCGATCCGCGACGAGGCAAAGAATTCGACGTCCTGATTTACACGGGGATGGGCGCTGACGAGGCCGCTGCTCGCTCTCGTTGCCTCTGGGCGGCAGGGGATGCGTTTGTGTGCGGCCCGTATCGAGAGAACGAGCCGTCAGCAAACCCCCTTTTTGGAAGCGGGAATCAGGAACTCGTCTGCGTTACTACGCGCGGGCGCAGACATCTTGACTTTGGCGCGGTGGGATCGCGCCATGTAATTCAGTACTCCCTTGGGGCGGGCGATTTGTCTTTTGCTGGAATCACGAGAGCGGGAGATCTTGGCCGCATGGAAAGAGAGCTCAGGAGCAGGGGAATACGATTCGGGGTGGTTTCGTGGCAGGGTTGATTGTTTGTCCACTGTGCCATCAGGAGCATGGTGATGATTGGTGCCCGACATTTTTGACTGAGATACCCGAGCCCACTTCAGGGGGCAGTTCGGTAGAAGAGGACGCGCAAAGCGGCAGTGGGACATCTGGCGTCGAAGGCGCCAGACCAGAGGCTTCCACTGCCTCGCTTAATCGCTTTGCTTGCGAGAGATGTGGGTTTGAAAATGGGCCCGGGGAACAACGATGCGGACAATGCGGCGAGGAATTACGCCCGGCGGGCATGACGCAGCGTGAGGCTCGGCCGGTTTTCCTTAGGTTTCCGTCTGGCAGAAGCGTTGAGCTCGGGCTGGGGGTTGAAGAGCGTATCGGAAGGGGGTGTTCGAATCGGAGCATTGCGGAGGAGCTGGGGTGCTTCTCGACGGTATCACGAAGGCATTGCAGTCTTTTCGTTGGCTCGGACGGAAGAACCGTTACGGTTCGGGATGAGGGCTCGATGAACGGGACGCGAGTAGGGGAAGACTCGGCGCCTCTTAGGGAGGGCGAGCTGAGAACCGCAGTGCTTCCCGTTCGCATCCGCCTAGGGCAGAGCGTTGAGTTGTATATCGAGTAGGGAGAGTGAATGGATCACGTGAGGCTAGCGGCAGCGCCTTCTGAGGCTCGTGAGATGGCGCGCGTGTCGCTAAGCGTAGCTGGCGCGACAACTGTAGGACCGACGCGTCAAGAGAACCAAGATGCGGTAGTGGTGGGAGGGATGCTCACCCAGGAGAGCGGCAGGCCTTTGCTCTATGCTGGAAATCTGCAAGAGTTCTTTCTGGCTGCGGTAGTCGACGGCATGGGTGGATACGAGGGCGGTAGGATGGCGGCCTCCTTGGTTGCTACGCGACTTACGGATATTGTTCCCGATGGCGAGGGGGCGCCCTTCGATGCGTGGGTGACCGATCTGTCCAAAGCAGTTGCCAATGTTGGCCGAGTTTGTGGAGCTCCCAACATGGGGGCGGCGTTCGCCATGGTCGCCCTCGTTGATGAGGGAGTCTTCCTGGCAAACGTGGGGGACTGCAGAATCTATCGAAAAATAGGGCAGTACAGCGCCGTTTTGAGCGAGGACGATCGTGTTGGTGATGGGTCGTCGGCGTTGAGTCAGGCAGTGGGAGGATGTGTCGACCTTGACGCCCACAGTGTTCTTCTGCCCTACGGAGTTGATTCGCAGCGCTTCATCATATGCTCCGATGGCGTGTGGGAAACCTTGAGGGCCGACGAGTTAGTCTCGCTGTGCGATCTAGGGCAATGCCCAGAACAGGCAACGCTTGCTGTTGTTTCCGCCTGCGAGAGTCGTGGGGCTAAGGACAACTGCTCGGTCATCGTTTTGGATATAGTGGTGGGTTAAACATGGCACACGAAACGCCAGATTTCGATCTTACGGAAGCTGAAGCCGACGTAACGACGCCTGCGGAGACGCCGACGGTGGTGGAGGGCGGCTTGTATGCGGATACGGTTCGCGAACTTTCTGGAGATGCGTGCGACGCGGAGATTCAGACTTGCAAAGAAGGACTGATCGGAGAGGTGCCCAGAGGAGGCCGCTCTCGAATCAACCTTCCGGCTGAGATCTCTCGTCGCTTCGACTGGGTAAGGGATATTGATTCGCGCGGCGCGGAGGCTGACCTGTGTCTCGTGAGGGACCGCTCGTCTGGCGATCTTTTGGTGCTGAAGTATTACAGGAACGGCATCCATCCCGATCCCCTGGTTATGGATGCGGTGGTTCAGGCGGACTCTCAGCATACCGCACGCGTGATTGACTATCACGATGACGGACGTGACGCATGGGAGGTGCAGGAGTACTACCCTCTCGGTTCGCTCCGGAGCTATTTGGACGAGACGCCGATTCCTCCAGAGGGGGATCGGATTCGCATGGTGGAGGAGATCGCCGAGGCGATCAGGTATTTGCATGATCTTGGGGGCGGAATATCGCATCGCGATATTAAGCCGTCCAACATTCTTGTTAGGGGTCTGCAGCCGATCGACTTGGTTCTGACCGACTTCGGGCTCGCGCAAGTCCAGAGGAGCATCACGCATCTGACAACGCGTGCCCAGGGAACCTGGCTTTACGCAGCTCCCGAGGTTCACAATCGAGAGACATCGCCGCGATCCGACTGGTTTTCGCTCGGTGCAATCGTTTACGAGCTATGCGTCGGGCGGCCCCTGTTCAGTCGACCAGACGGTACGCCGATGAGCTCGAACGACGCGCTTGTTTGCTGCGTCAAAGGCGAGTACTCCTCGGAGGGCGTCCAAGATGAGCGCTGGGCTATGCTCGTTGATGGGCTTACGACTTACGATAGGGACCGAAGGTGGGGATACCAAGAAGTTTCATTGTGGTTGGGCGGAGGGTCTCCCGAGGTCTTTAGGGAAGAGGTACGAGGTCCCCATCGCAATGCGCAGCCGATTTCGTTCCAGCCCGAATGGAGCCCTTCGTTGGCTTCGAGTCCGGAAGAGCTTGCGGAACTTATAAGGGGGCATTGGGTTGGAGCCGCTCAGGAATGGATGGGTCGCCCGCCCAAGACAACCCTTTCATTTCTCGGCCGTTTCGGGCTGCAGGATGAAGCTCAGATTATCGCAACGCTCCCCGAGCATCCCGACGCAAAGCTGGTTCGCCTGCAGCATCTTCTCGATCCCGGCTCGACCCCGGCGTATAAGGGCTTGGCTCTGGACACGGATTCCCTGAGGGCCCAAATCGAGAAATGCGCTTTGGGTGATAAGGAGGCGGAGGCGTGGCTCTTCGGCGTGTTTGACTCGAACATCCTCGGCGTGATGGCTGAGATAAGGGGCGACGCTGCGCTCGCGGGGGCGGCGTTTAAGTTGCGTGAATGGAAAAAGCAGGCAAACGCCGTTGTGGCGTTGGTGCCCGACGATAGGAAGGCGCTTGCCGAGAAGGCCATGCGGGTTTACTTGCCGGAGCTGTTCCAGTCGGCATTTGAGCTGGGTGGTAAAGAAAATGACGGTTAGTCACCGGAGATGGTTAGGGGTGAGCGGGAGGCATTCTCTCCTCTTTGTCTCTGCGCGGGCGAACGCAGGAGACGAGTTCCGTAGGGTTGCGGCTGCCAAAGCTCGCTCTCTAGCGGGGAACTATTCGTACTCGCAGGGGTGGGCGGAAGGCGTTGCTTCCGCAGTGAGGGCCGCGGACGACGATGCGTTAGGGACGTTTTTGGTTGCTTCTGCAGTGCTTAGCAGGGAGCCTGTTCTTCCCGACATGCCTGGCTTGGTGAATGAGGAACGCCGCGGCGTCCTCGATGCTCGCTGTGCGTTCGTACGGGTTTTCTATCGACGAGTGCTGTTTGCGATGGCGTGCGCTTTTACCCTGTCTTGCTCGTTGGTGATTGCAGCGTCCTTTGCATGGGGTTTCTGGCACGGTCCTCGCTTGGATTATTTCAGTTTCGCTCTTTCCATTTTGTCTGGTGGGGCGATTGCCTCTGCTGCATGCGGCAGACTGCTTTCTCTGGACGCCGATAGAAGCTTTATTTCAGCTGCTGTCGCAGGTGGAGCTGCGGGGGTGGCGGCTACGGCTGCGACATGGTTCATTGCCCCTCTGTCGGCTCTAGCGTTTTGGTTCGCGTGGACGGTCTTGCGAGACATTGAGGACCGTCTGTTTCGCTTGGAGGAGGTGCGTACTGCATCATGAGCGACTCAACCTCGGCTGTAGCTGCTGTGCCTGGGTTTGTGCAGCAGGCGCGCCAGATGTGCGAGCGAGCTTCGGCAGGCGATAGCTGGGTTTCCCGCGTGGCCGAATTGGTCGGGGTTTCTTCCGACCATGACCTTGGAACGATGGCGATGGCATGCGCTGCTCTTTCGACGTTGCATCCGTCGGAGCTGGAGATGGGGGAGGTAGCCGGGCAAGATGCGACTCGAATAGAGCAAGAAGGCACGCCGCTGGTGACGGGGGAGCCTGCGGTAGATGATGTCATGGCTGCCCGCGCCGATTCCGGGGGCGAAATGAGGGTTACCGCAAGGCGATTCGCAGCGCTTGCGGGAAGCGTAGAGGGAGCGTTGGCCGGGCTGTTCGCCTTCGTCGGTTACCCAGGTGCGGTGTTTCTTGTCGCTCTATCTGCGGGAGTCGGCTGTTTGCCTGCGGCAATTGCTTCTTCGGTGCTTAGGCGATTTAGTCCTGCAGGCAGGCCGTACGGCATTGGAGAGTTTGTTGCAAAATGTATCTTCGTGTCTGCAATAATACTTTCGTTCTTCATAACATTTATTCGGGGTGTGAGCGGATAGGATTGCTTATGACTCTCGCCGTACCAGGTAACCAATGTTTGAAAAGCGTATGACAGAAGTCGATAGATGTATGCAGGAAGGCTGTTAGAAAGGGGTTTGATATGCGGAAACTGACAAGTGTTATCGTGTCGATCCTTCTGATGTTTAGCCTTGTTGGGCTGGGAGGCTGCTACCGTTCCTCAGACCCTTCGAAGAGCGCTCCTGCGAGCGAGAACGTTGCTAAGAAAAGCCAAGAAAAGCAAGATGGCGGGTCGAGTCAGAAAGACAGCGCGAGAGACTTGCCGCAGCCAAAGCCAGAAGCGAAAAGCGAGTCGGCTCCCGTTCCCGAGCCGGAATACGAGGATTCTCGCTGGCCGACCAACAACCCAACGCTGCTCGAGGTGCCCGAGTCGGAAAGGTGGTACAACGCCTGGGATCAAGCGTGGACAAACTGTACGGTCGTTGGTCCCGTAAAGAAGGTTTACCAGGCGAAGGACTCTTACGGCATGCCGATATTCGTCGATATTGGCGAAGCGTATCCCGGCGCAAACCGCGTGACTTTGGTCATCTGGGCTGAATCGCTGGGGGACTTAGAAGAGATGCTCAACGACGTTGCTGGCGGCGGGGCGTGGCTTTCCGTCACTGGATATCTAAGCGTCTACAATGACACGCTGCAATTCAATATCGACGATGGTCCCATCTCTTTCCAGTGGTGGGCGAAGTCGTAGTAGCAGCTTTGCCGGGCATCGAAATTGAAGTCTAAGGGAGGGCGCGCTTGCTGTTCTCTTTGCGTCTCTCTGCTGCGGCATCGCTAGCCCCTTTAAAGGTAATGCCATCGTTTTGTTTAGGAGCAAACATGAAGCTACTTCGCAAGACCATTCTTCTCTGCGTTGTCTTTGCGTCCGTTGTTTTGATTACCGCTGGTTGCGTGAGTGGCTCGAATTCAAATCGTGGTCCCGAAAGCGCCCCTGCGCATTCGAAGGGCTACTACGAAGGACTATGGGTTTGCTCGGGGTTTGAACACGATGGAACCGTGATCTCTTTCAACGCGCTGATACCGGAGGCCAGGGAGCTGTATCCCTACCTTCTGCTCACCCTTGAGGATGGCAAACTCGGCGGAGTCATGGAGATCGAGAATGGAAGTGGCGACCCCAAAACGCTCCTGATGGGCGAATGGGAGCCCATAGGCGAGGGCGTAAGGATAGGCGACGCGCGGTTCCAACTTGAAGGAAGCCGTCTTGTCGCCGAGCAAAGCGATGCGTTGCTCTACTTTGAGAGGATTATTCCAGGGGATCAGCTTTACGTCGGAACGATTCGATACAACGACGTCTCCTTCGACGCACCAATCGAGTTGGTGTACCTTCATGATGGGATAAGTCCCGACGCCGACGGCTATGGCGTCGCGTCGTCCTATCGAGCTGACGGGCCGTCCCTCTACATGGCAGCCAAGTCGACCGACCTCCAAGATATAACTGAGGCAGCCGATTACTTTGCTGGCTACGAAGATTGTTTTACGAGCGTCGGCGGGATCAACTGTTTTGTCCTGTTTGACGAAGAGAATCTCTGCTCGGATGTTGAGTTCGTTTATGACGGCAATTGGTATACAATCGAATTCCACTACTCAAACGAAGATGTCGTGGAATACTCCGAATACGCAGAAACGTTTTACACCACATTGCGAATTGGCGATGCGGAGAATAGTTACGCGGACGGAGATAGCGCGGGCTCTTCCGAGGCGGGCGGGGAGACTGCGGTTCCCGCAGGTGCGATTTCGTGGCAGGATGCATCTCAGCACATAGGGGAGCTCGTGACGGTTTACGGATCGGTGGTAGGTTCGAATTATGCCAGCTCGAGCAATGGTGCGCCTACGTTCCTCGACTTGGGGGCAGCTTATCCGAATGAGAGCCGTGTTTCCGTCGTCATCTGGGGCGAGGACAGGCCAGCATTCCCGGAAGCGCCTGAAGCTATGTATGCGGGCCAAACGGTTTGCGTAACAGGCGTAATCTACGTATACAACGACGTGTGCAACATCGAGGTGACATCCCCGTCGCAGATTCAGGTGCTGTAGCCGCGAGGAGTTGGCTCTTCGCTTGTGTCTTTTCGCAAAAGAAAGGCGGCTGCCTCAAGATCGAATCGGGGTTGTGCCGGCAGAGGCGAGGCTTAACGCGCAGGAGCGCGCGATCGTCGACTTGCTGAACGAGCGGGGTCCTCGGGGCCGAGTGCAGATAGAGGAGGCGCTTCGGATCGGCAGGATGAGCGCGCTGCGGTCCCTCAAAAAGCTCGCGGAAGGCGGCGCGGTCGCCGTCGAGGGGCGGGGCCGAGGCGCGAAGTACGGGGCGTAGCCCCTGGTCGCTTTCGCACACTTGCCTGATAGGCAAGAGGAAGCGCGAGGGTTTCGGGTTCGATGCGGTTATGTTCGATTGCGCCGTCCTGGGTCAGGACGGTCGTTTCGTCGTCGAACGTCAGCAGGAGCTTCGGATTGCCGTTGCGGGTCGTTCTTGGTATTACGGCAATTTGCAGGATTCGCTCCGATATTTTATAAGATTCAATCCGATATTTTGTAGAATGCAATCCGATATTTTATAACACCCCAGGTGAGGAGTTTGCATTCGTGGAGAAACCGGGATACATCCCGCGCATCATCGATTCCTCGGTCGAGCTGTATTTGCAGGCGTTCGGGGCGGTCGAGATCGCGGGAACCATGTGGTCCGGAAAAACATGGACTTCCGAGCGACATGCCTCAAGCGAGATAAGCCTCGTCGACCGGCAAGCGCGGCAGCTCGCCGAAATCGACCCCTCGGCGGTTCTGGCGGGCACGCTGCCTCGCGTGATCGATGAATGGCAGGTTGTTCCCGAGATTTGGGATGCGGTGCGTCGCAGGATAGACGACGAAGGCGGCAGGAAAGGGTTGTACCTTCTCACGGGGTCGTCGTCCCCTGCGCGAGGCGGGACCGTGCATAGCGGCGCGGGGAGAATCGCCCGATTGCGCATGTGGCCCATGACGCTCCTGGAGGCGGGGGCCTCCGACGGGTCGGTCTCCCTTGTGGCGCTCTTCGACGGGATTTTCGAGAGCGGGCCCGTCGAAACCGATCTCGCTCGCTTGGCGGAGCTGATTTGCCGGGGAGGCTGGCCCTCGTCCATCTCCTTGCCCCAAGAGCTGGCCCAGCTGGTACCTGGGAGCTATCTGGACGCATTCCTCGAATCGTCCCGCAGCAAGACACCGCTTAGCCAAGACCAGCTCAAAACCCTCATGGGGTCTCTTGCGAGGAACGTGGGGTCGGCGGCAACCTACGAGACGCTGGCGAAGGACGTGTTCGGCGTGCAGGAGGTTACGGCTACCATGAGGCAAGCGGTCACGGCGGCTGTCGAGTTGCTGGAAAGGCACTACGTCGTGTCGGCTCTCCCGGGATGGGATGCGCCGATAAAGTCGCCCCGGCGGCTTAGGACCAAGCCGAAGCGGGTCTTCGCCGACCCGTCGCTTCCGGCTGCGTTGCTGGGAGTTAATCCGCGGGGCCTGATGGGCAACCTGCAGCTTTTCGGGCAGTTGTTCGAGGAGCTTTGCCTTCGCGACCTCGCCGTCTACGCTCAAGCGGTTTCAGGAGGAGGGCAGAACTCCTTGCGCTACTATCGCGACTCGGACGGGCTCGAGGTTGACGCCGTCGTCGAGCTTGCGGATGGGAGGTGGGGCGCCTTCGAGATAAAGCTTGGGGCAAACAAGGTAGACGCGGCCGAGCGGAGCCTCTTAAGGCTGGCGGCAAAGATTGCGGCTAACCCTGCTGCCAGGAACCCCGAACCTTCGTTCCTTGCGGTCCTTACGGGGAAGACCGATTTCAAATACCGCACGAAAAGCGGCGTCTTCGTGCTGCCGATTACTTGCCTCGCGCCCTAAGCGCTCCCCACGCGGGCCGCCGGACGGCCTGCGTGGGGAGCGCTTAGGCGAGTCGGCTCGCCTCTACTCCCCGGGGTCGTCCAGCAGCTCGGCGTCAGACACGTCGGCTTCTTCGCCTTCCGCGGCGCCCGCATCTGCCGCCTTCGCCTCGCGGGCTTCGTCCAGCAGGGCCTTCATGGTGGGGTTGCCGCGGGTCAGGCGCTTCACGGTCAGGTCCTCGGCCTTGTCGTTGGCCAGGCGCAGGTTGCGCTCCGAGCCAATCAGGTGCTCCTTGATCTTCTGCAGGTGCTCGATGGACTTGTCGATCTCGTCGATGGCCTTCTGGAACCTCTCCGACGCCAGGCGGTAGTTGCGCCCGAACTTGTCCTTGAAGTCGGCCAGCTGGTCCTCGAAGCGCGTGACGTCGACGTTCTGCTGGCGCACCGCCTCAAGCTCCTTGCGGTAGCCAAGCGACGAGAGCGCGGCGTTTCGCAGCAGCGTGATGATGGGGATGAAGAACTGCGGGCGGATGACGTACATCTTCTCGAAGCGGTAGGACACGTCGGTGATGCCGGCGTTGTACAGCTCGTTCTCCGGCTCCAGCAGCGACACCAGCACCGCGTACTCGCAGCCCTTCTTGCGTCGGTCGGAGTCCAGCTTCTTGAAGTGCGATTCGTTGGTCTTGCGATGCGTGGAGTCGTCCGCCTCGTTCTTCATCTCGAACATGATGGAGACGATCTCGTTGCCCTCCTCGTCGAAGTCGCGGAAGACGAAGTCGCCCTTCGTGCCCTCCACCACCTCGTTGTCCTTCTCGAAGTAGGCGCGGGGGAAGGCGGTGGGGCGCAGGCGGTTGAACTCCACCTCGCAGTGCTGCTCCAGGCTTTCGCCCAGCATCTTCGTGGAAAGGCGCGCCCGCATGTCCTGGATGCGCTCGATCTCGCGCTCGCGGTCGGCGATGAGCTCGTCTTTGGCCGCCAGCTTCTCGGCCAGCGCCGCCTGGGCCTCCGCCTGCACGCGGGCGAGCTCGGCCTCGGCACGCTGGGATTGCGATTTCAGCTCGTCCCGGGCGCGCTCGGCGGCGTTGCGCAGCTCGTCACGCTCGCGCTCCACGGCAGCCTGCTCGTCCTTGGCCTTGGCCAGCGCCTGGGACACGGCCAGCTGCGACTCCACGGCAGCTTGCTGCTGGGCGGCCTTCAGTTGCTGGGCAAGCTCGTCGCGCTCGCGCTCCGCGGCGTGCAGACGGTCGGCTTCGGCGGCTACGGCCTTGCTCACGGCCAGGTCGCGCTCCGCATCGGCCTTCTCGGCTTGCGACTGGGCTTGGGCGCGCAGGCTCTCGACCTGGCGCTTCAGTTCGGCTTTCTCGCTCTGAGCGGCCAGTTCCAGCTCCGCCTCGCGGGCGCGCAGGCGCTCTTCCTGGGCTGCCAGCTGCCCGTCCCGTTCGGCCAGCTGGGCGCGCAGGGCCTCCTCGGCCTGCGACACCGCCAGGGCGATTTCCTGCTTGCGGCTCTCCTCGGCCAGCGACAGGCGCGCGTGCACCTCCTGCTCGAACTCCTTGGTGCGTACCTGGCTCAGGAGCTCGGCGTACTGGCCCTCGTCGACGGTGAAGGCCTTGCCGCAATGGGGGCACTTGATTTCGCTCATGGCTGTCCTTCCGGTTTGGCGGCGCGGCGGTTTGCGTCGGGTGCGCAGGTTAATGGGAGAGATGATACCGCAGGGGGCCTCTCAGCGGTGTCCCAGAAAGGGGTCTTGGCTCGGTAGATTTCAGGTGCGCGATGTGCTACGCCCGAACCCCCAGCGCTTCCGCCCACGCGTCCTCCTTGAATCCGGGGATGACGGTTTCATCCGTGACCAGCAGCGGGCGCTTCACCAGCATGCCGTTCGTGGCCAGCAAGGCGTACTGCGCCTCGTCGGTCATGGTCGGCAGCTTCTCCGACAGGCCCATCTCGCGGTAGAGCATGCCGCTGGTGTTGAAGAAGCGGCGCAGGGGCAGCCCGCTGAGCTCGCGCCAGCGGCGCAGCTCGTCGGCCGTGGGGTTGTCGGCCACGATGTCGCGGTCGGCGTAGTCGGCACCTGCGGCATCCAGCCACGCCTTGGCCTTCTTGCAGGTGGAGCACTTCGGGTATTCCAGAAAGAGCGCGCGCTGGGCCATGGGGACTCCTGGTTCGTAGTCGCGGGCATGCACGTTCGGCGCCGGCCATTGTACCGCACGGCGGCGCGGCGCGGCTGGTCATGCGTCGAAAGCGGGGAAGTGCGCTTGCCAGGGTGGCGCTGCGCGACAAAGAGGACGTGCGGTGTACGAGGCGCCGCTTCCCGATGTCGCTTTCTGCCAGATTCCTGAAACATCTAACGCTCGTTTCCGATCGAGCCGGCTCCGCTTCGGTCGCGATCTGCGATCAAAGCGATGCCGGTTCGCCTGTCCCGTCTGCATGATCCAGCACCGCAGGCTGCGTGGTTGCCTGTCATCGTTTTGCCAGCATGCGCTCGTATCCTTGAAGGTGCAGCGAACGCATGGGGCGAGGAGGAGCGATGGGCAAGTATGGCACGGGCGAGAGGTTCGCCGTTGCGGCGGAAAACGAGGACGAATTGATGATGGACCTTCCGCTTTCCAACAGCGCGATGTTCACCCGCGTGATGTCTGACCCCGAGCTGTTTCGGCAGCTGGCCGAGGTGGTTACGGGGGTGAGGCTGGAGCCTTCGACGGACAACAACGTCGAGCAGACGATCGAGCCGGTTATCGGAGCGCGGGGAGTGCGTATGGATGTGGTCGCCGCCGACGATGGGCGGGTGATCGACGTGGAGATGCAGGCTCGCTCCGAGCCGAGCCTCGGCAAGCGGCTTCGCTATTACCAGTCGACGCTCGATGTCCATCACCTTCGGAAAGGGGAAGATTACAGCTGCCTTCGGGAGAGCTTCATCGTTTTTCTTTGCACGTTCGATGCGTTTGGGCTGGGGCTTCCGGCTTATCACCTCGAGCGGGCGTGCGCCGAGAGCGCCGAGGTGCATGTGGGCGACGAGAGCCATTGGACCGTTCTGAATGCGAGCGCCTACAAGGGGGAGACGCATCGCGAGCTCGCCGCCGTGCTAGAATACGTCGCAACAGGCAGCGTCCGCAAAGATGATCCTTTCGTGAACAGGGTCGACGCGGCGGTGCGGCACGCAAACGGCGATCGGAAGTGGGTGGAGCAGGTGTACTCGGTTATGAGTTACGAGGAAAACGTGCGCATGCGCTACAGCATCCTGGCAAGGCAGGAGGTTGCCGAGAAAGTTGCCGAGAAGGTCGCCGAAGAGGTCGAGGAAAAGCTCGCCGCCGTCCGGCAAGAGGCCGTGGCCGAAGGCCGCGCCGAAGGTCGCGAGGAAGGTCGCGAGGAAGGCCGCGAGGAAGGCCGCGCCGAAGGTCGCGAGGAGGGCCGCGAGGAAGAGCGGGCCGCCGTGTCTCGCCTTGCTGCCGCCCTCAAGGCCGAAGGACGTGAAAGCGAGTTGATTGAGGCGCTGTCCGACTCCGGCGCCCTTGCCGCCCTCATGCGGGAATACGGGTGCTGAGCGCATCCGGCTGCAAGAACCTCCGTGGCCTCTGCGCCCACCCCGCCCTTCTTTCTGTCGATTATTTCGACCGACGGTGCGAGCGCGCGTTGCCCTAGGTCGAAGTGGCTATAATAGGCCCACTACCAATCGGGAGGCCCGCGTGGCCCAGGTTGGCGGGATGCTTCCGAGCTGCCCTCGGAGCGCCTGGCGGCCTGCGGACGGCGACCTCGCACCACGACGCGCGATGGAGGATACATGGCATTCTATTTCGATGAACCGTCCCGTACTTTCAACGAGTATCTGCTGGTGCCGGGCCATACGCCCGCCGATTGCACGCCGGCTGCGGTGTCGCTGCGCACGCCTCTGGTGAAGTACCGCAAGGGACAGGAAGAATGCCCCATCTCCCTGAACGTGCCCATGGTGTCCGCCATCATGGCCGCTGTCTCCGACGACCGCATGGCCGTGGCGCTGGCTACCCAGGGCGGCCTGTCGTTCATCTACGGCAACCAGACCATCGAAAGCGAAGCGGCCATGGTGGCCCGCGTGAAGGACTACAAGGCCGGCTTCGTCACCTCCGATGCGAACCTGTCGCCGGACATGACCTTGGGCGACGTCGTGGAGCTCAAGGAGCAGTACGGCCACTCCACCATGCCCGTCACCGCCGACGGCACCGCCCACGGCAAGCTGGTGGGCATCGTCACCGAGCGCGACTACCGTCTGTCCCGCATGAGCCTGGACGAGAAGGTGGCCGACTTCATGACCCCGCGCGAGAAGCTGATCGTGGCGCCCGCCGACGTTACGTTGAAGGCCGCCAACGACATCATCTGGGAGCACAAACTGAATTCGCTACCCGTGGTTGACGGCAACGATTGCCTGGTCAGCCTGGTGTTCCGCAAGGACTACGACTCCCACAAGGAAAACCCCGACGAGATGCTGGACACCCACAAGCGCTACATGGTGGGCGCTGGCATCAACTCCCGCGACTATGCCGAGCGCGTGCCGGCGCTGGTGGAGGCCGGGGCCGACGTGCTGTGCATCGACAGCTCCGAGGGCTATTCCGACTGGCAGAAGATGACCATCCAGTGGGTGCGCGACCATTACGGCGACGACGTCAAGATCGGCGCGGGCAACGTGGTGGACCGCGAGGGCTTCCGCTTCCTGGCCGACGCGGGTGCCGACTTCGTGAAGATCGGCATCGGCGGCGGGTCCATCTGCATCACCCGCGAGACCAAGGGCATCGGACGCGGCCAGGCGACCGCGGTCATCGAGGTGGCCAAGGCCCGCGACGAGTACTTCCGCGAGACCGGCGTCTACGTGCCCATCTGCTCCGACGGCGGCATCGTCTACGACCATCACATCTCGCTGGCGCTGGCCATGGGGTCGGATTTCGTGATGCTGGGCCGCTACTTCGCCCGCTTCGACGAAAGCCCCTCGGCCAAGGTCATGGTCAACGGCACCTATATGAAGGAGTATTGGGGTGAGGGTTCGGCGCGCGCCCGCAACTGGGGCCGTTACGACTTGGGCGGCAAGAAGAAGTCGCTGTCCTTCGAAGAGGGCGTGGACAGCTACGTTCCCTACGCCGGCAGCCTGAAGGACAACATGGACGTGACGTTGCTGAAGCTGAAGAGCACCATGTGCAACTGCGGCGCGCTCACCATCCCCGACTTCCAGGACAAGGCCAAGCTCACGCTGGTGTCCGCCACCTCCATCGTGGAAGGCGGCGCCCACGACGTGCTGCTGAAGGACAAGGCGCCTTTCGCTAGCAACACGCGCTAGCCTGCGTCTGATTCGTTCGCGAACGGAAGCCCGGTCGGTATCGGCCGGGCTTTTTCGTTGCCGGGGTGCGCGCGGCGGGCGACCGGCGGCGATGGAGCAGCGGAGCGGTTGCGCTGGCGGACGGCAGGCGGCTAGAGCGCAGGCGGCAAGCGGCGGCTAGGGTGCTCCTCCCCGTTCCTTCTGCGGAATGCCGAATACAAGCAGTTGCGCAAAATACCCCCAGGGGGTATAGTGGCCAAAACGACAAGTCGGAAGGAGCGCCTATGGGCGAATCGACAGCGGCGACGAAAAGACCGGCCGTTGCGGCATCGGACGAGGCTTCGGCAGGGGAGTGCTCCTGCCGCAGCAAAGCGACGCCGCGCAGCCAGGAACTGCAGGCCGACGTGCAGAAGCGGCTGAACCGGGCCATCGGGCAGCTGAACGGCGTGAAGGCCATGATCGAGGAGAACCGCTACTGCGGCGACGTGCTCACCCAGCTGGCGGCTGCGGAAAGCGCGGTGCGGCGCGTGTCGGAGCTGGTGCTGGCCGAGCATATGCGCACCTGCGTGGTGGAGGAAATCCGGGGCGGCAACGACGAGGTGGTGGACGAGGCTATGGCGCTCATCCGCCGCTTCATGTAAGGACGGTGCAACGTGGAAACCATACGGCTGGCCGTGGCGGTCATGCATTGCAAGAACTGCGCAGCGAACGTGACGAGGCACTACGAAGCGGTTTCCGGCGTCTCGTCGGTGGAGGTGGACCTGGACGGCCAGCAGGTCAGCGTAACCTACGACCCGGCGCAGGCGACCGTGGACGACCTGCTGCATGCCCTGGATGATACCGACTTCCAGGTGGCGGTCATGCCCGATAGCGGCCCGCACCCCTTCGCCGAGGCGCTTGCGGCCGAAGCCGAGAAGAAGGCGCGCGAGGCGGCGCAGAAGGCCGCAGCCGAGCAGGCGGAAGGCGGCAGCGCGGACGAGGCGCCCGCCGACCTTCCCCCCGCCAAGCTGCGCATCGCCATCGACGGCATGCACTGCGCGAACTGCGCAGCAACCATCGAGAAAGCTTACGGCAAGACGCCCGGCGTCGTGAGCTGCAGCGTGAACCTGGCCAACAACACCGGCATCGTGGAGTTCGACCCGGCCCGCGCCTCCGTCGATGACATGCTGCGCGTGTTCGACAACCTTTCGTTTTCCGCCGAGGTCATCCCTGACGACGCCCCCATGGTCGACGAGAACCGCCGCGCCAAGGAAGCGGCCAGCCGTCGCCACGACCTGAAGGTACTCGGCATCTCGGTGGCGCTGACCGCCGCCATCTTCTGCATCGGCATGGTTCCCGGCTGGCATATGGCGGTGGGCCACTGGCTGGCGGGCCTGTTCGCGGCCGACCCCACCCATGTCCAGTCCATGTTCGCGGCCAATGTTTTGCTGCTGGTGCTCACCGTTCCCGTGCAGTTCGGCTGCGGCGCGCGGTTCTACAAGGGGGCGGTCGGCTCGCTCAGAAGCGGCTCGGCCAACATGGACGTGCTGGTGGCGCTGGGCACCAGCATCGCGTTCCTCTTCTCGCTGTGGATCACGTTCCTGCCGTTGATGTGGGGCGATTGGACCAACGAAGAATCGCTTTCCATCAACGGCGGCATGCCCTACTACGAAACCTGCGCCATGCTCATCACCTTCGTGCTGCTGGGCAAGATTCTGGAGGCGCGGGCGAAGGGGGCCACGAACCAGGCCATCGAGGCGCTCATGAACCTGACGCCGCCCACGGCCTGGGTGTTGCGCGGCGGCAAGCAGGAGGAAGTGCCGCTTGCCCAGGTGATGGCGGGCGATACGGTGCTGGTGCGTCCGGGCGAGAAGGTGCCGGTGGACGGTGTTGTGGTGTCGGGCCGCTCGGAAGTGGACGAGTCCATGCTCACCGGCGAGGCGCTTCCCGTGCTGAAGGAGGCCGGCGCCCAAGTGACCGGCGGCACGTCGAACACCACGGGCTCGCTTACGGTGCGGGCGCTGCGGGTGGGGAAGGACTCAACGCTGGCGCGCATCGTGCGGGCGGTTGAGGACGCTCAGGGCTCGAAGGCCCCGGTCCAGCGTATGGCCGACAAGATTGCCTCGGTGTTCGTGCCCGCCATCCTGGTCATCGCGGCGATCACGTTCCTGGCATGGTTTCTGTTCGTGCCGCCCGAGAGCGTGCAGACCCTGATCCAGCAGTCGCTGCTGCCCGCCATCGCCGTTATCGTGGTGGCGTGCCCTTGCGCCTTGGGCCTTGCCACCCCCACGGCGCTCATGGTGGGCATGGGGCGCGGCGCCCAGCTGGGGGTGCTCATCAAGGACGGCGAGGTGCTTGAGCGCGTGTGCCACCTGAGCGACGCCGTGTTCGACAAGACCGGCACGCTCACCGTAGGGCAGCCCCAGGTGGTGGAGTGCTCGGTGTCGCCCGAGAACCTGCGTCTGGCGGCGGCGGTGGAGGTGCTGAGCGAGCATCCGCTGGCCGGGGCCGTGGTGGGTTATGCCGCCAGCACGGGTACCTTGGGCGAAGCCGTGCGGGAGGCCTACCGCCAGGCGCATCTGTCCAACGCCGCCCGCACTCCTCAGGTGGACGGCAAGGCCGCAACCGATAAGGAGGTGCAGGGCCTCTACGCCCGCGCGCTTGCCCAGGCCCTTCCCAAGGTGGTCGACTTCGAAGCCGTGGTGGGCAAGGGCGTGAGCGGCGTCGTGGAGGGGCATCGGGTGTTCGTGGGCTCGTCGGTCGAGGTCGACGGGCGGGAGGCCGGCGCGTTCGTCTTCCGCGACCAGCCCAAGCCCGGTGCCGCCGGCGCCTTGCAGCAGCTCCGGCGCGACTTCGGCGTGGAAAGCTACATGGTGACCGGCGACGCGCTGGCGCCGGCGTTGGAAGTGGCCGGCGAGGTAGGCATCGCCTCCGAGAACGTGTTCGCCTGCGTGAAGCCGTTGCAGAAGGCCGAGCGCGTGCAGGAGGTGAAGGCCCGGGCGCAGGCCGAAGCGGACCGCGGGGCCGACGGCCGCGGCACGAAGGCCCCGGTGGTGGCCTTCGTGGGCGACGGCATCAACGACGCGCCTGCCCTGGCCGCAGCCGATGTGGGCGTGGCTATGGCCTCGGGCACCGACGTGGCCCTGGACGCGGGCTCGGTGGTGCTCATGCGCAACAACCTGTCCGATTTGGTGGTGGCGGTGCGCCTGTCGAAGGCCACCATGCGCAAGATCAAGCAGAACCTGTTCTGGGCGCTCATCTACAACTGCATCATGATCCCGCTGGCCGCCGTGGGCATCCTGGCCCCCGCCCTGGCCGGTGCCGCCATGGCCTTCTCCAGCGTGTCCGTGGTCAGCAACTCGCTGCTGCTCAAGCGCTTCAAGGGATAGGGCTCATGCAAAAGGGACCCGAGGTTCTCGGGTCCCTTGCGAGGAGTCAGCTAGGGGGGCTACTCCTTGAAGGCCTTCTTCAGGTCCCATACGGGGTTTTCGCCGCGGGGTGCGGGAATCCATCCCTCGGGGCAGTCCTCGGTGTGGCATTCGTCGCAGGCGAGCACCGACTGTCCGTCGACGGAGTGGCAGTTCGTGCACGCTCCAGCGTCGTAATGGGACTTGTGCGGGTTGTAGCCGGGCGTTCCGCCGTAGTCCTGGGTTGCCTCGCTGATGGCGCTGCGCGGATGGCAGGAGAGGCAGAACTTCGACGTCATGTCCTCGAGAGCCACCCCGTCAAGCTGGCCGAGCGTGTGGGCTGCCATAAGGGACCCCACTGGCGCTTCGGTTCCTCCCGTGGGCGCAGCGCTCTCTTCTTGGGAGGGGCTTGTGTCCTGTGGTGCCTTGCTGGTCGTAGACGCGCAGCCAGCCAGGGCGAAAACAAGGGCTGCGGTGATTCCCGCGATAAGCAGCGGGTGTTTTTTCTGGCTAAGTTTCATCAATCTACCTCGTCCTTCGGTCGTTCTCTAGATATTCGCGTGGATGTAGTCCAGCCCAAGCATCTCGCGGATAGCAAGCCAGCCAAAGCACTGTCCGTGACCGATGCCGGAACCCATGACGTTGGGAGGATAGACGTCGCCGTAGAAAGAGCCTGCGGTGTTGCCTGCAGCGTACAGTCCCGGAATGGGAAGCCCCTTGGTGTCCAGCACGCGCATGCGCTCGTCCTGCTTGAGGCCGCCACGAGTCGACGTCATGGAAGAGCAGGTCTTGGAGCAGTAGAACGGCGGCGTGTCCAGCTTGCACATCCAGACCGGATCCTTGTAGAAGTCCAGGTCCTCGCCCAGGTCGCACAGCTCGTTGTAGCGATTGAAGCTGGCCATGAAGACTTCCTCGTCGAAGCTGCAGTGACGGCAGAGTTCCTCGATGGTATCGAACTTGAACGTCAGGCCCTTCTCGACGTTCTTGTCCACCTCTTCCTGGGTGTTCGAGGTGCAGTAGTCTTCGACGAAGTAGCCGTCTTTAGGGTACTTGCTTTCCCAGGCGGAATCCCAAATTGACCAGGTCATGCCGTCGGGCGTGCAGGTGAGTTTCGGTACGGAGTAGGCCTGGAATGGCAGGTTTTCCGCAGCGATGCGGCGTCCGGTGGTGTCGACCATGAGGTTTCCGGGAAGCGACGCGACGCCGGCGTAGAAGTGGGTGCCGTCAAGGAAGTCGGGCAGCTTGCCGTCCATCATGATGGCCGAGAACGACCACATATCGGCGCAGATGGCGGTGTCCATCTCGGCGCCGATCCAGATTCCCATCTTCTGACCGTCGCCGGAGTCGTTCTGGTTGATGTTGTAGCGGACAACCTTCGCCAAGTCGGGGTTGTAGTACTCCATCATATCGTGGTCGGCGGCCATGTCGCCAGTGGTTAGCAGCACGCCCTTTGAGGCGTTGAAGCGGACGTAGTCTTCGTTCTCGTTCTTCGCGATAACGCCGGTGACGCGGCCGGATGCGTCACGCTCGAGGTACAGAGCCGGGGTGGAGTAGTGGAACACGGCGCCATGCTCGGTGGAATACTCCTCCATGACCTGGGTCCAGTTAACGGGGTTGCCCGTTCCGAAGAAGCTACCGTCCTCGTTCGCGAAATAAATCATCTGCGGATAGCACTGCCACAGCTCGCTGGCGCCGGCCATGCCGATGCCATCGTTGGTGATCTTGTATTCCAGCGACGCTGCCGGGATAAGCTTGTAGCCCTTGGTGGCGAAGGCCGCTTCAAGCCAGTTGATGTACTCGGCGGAGTTGTCGAACCACAGGCCGTAGGAGGACATGCGACCGTTCACGCCGTTGGTGATGGCCCACGTGTTCATGATGAAGTCTTTGCGGTCGGTGGTGAGGCCGAGACTCTTCTGCAGGTCGGAGTTGAAGCCGGCGGTGCACAGGCGAGCAACGCCGAAAGAGCCGCCCTTCTCCAGCACGTGCACGTCGGCGCCCGCCTCGGCAGCCATCATGGCGGCGGGCAAGCCGGCGACTCCCGCGCCCACGATGAGGATCTCGCAATCAGTCGTCTCCACGATCTCGTCTTCGGGGACGGGGTCCGGCGCCGTCATCCAAGCGGGTTTACCGTCGGTGGCAGGTGTCGGCGCCGGCGCTGGGTCGGCAGGCGCAGCGGCAGCTTCGGTAGTGGCGTCGGTTGCAGGGGCCTTGGGCTCCTCAGGAGTCTCCGGCGCTTTCTCCTGGGTCGTGGAGCAACCGGCAAGCGTGCCCGCGAATGCGGCGCTGACGCCCGCAACGGCGGCACCTGTGAGGAAGCTTCGACGAGAAATCTCTTTCATGGCATTTCCTTCCCTCTCTGGATCCTTCCCGCTGCAATTCCCCTTGCAGCTGGGCTTTCGCTTTCGAGGTTATCCAGATAACCCTCGTAACCTCAGACGGGGTTTTCTGAAAAACAGGGTTATTTTTCGTAACCCCAACCGTTACACTGTTGCCCTACCGCATGAACCAGGGAGGGGACCGTGGGCTGCTTGCGTGGATTGCCGAGCGTTCCGACGCTCAAAGGGGCTTTGAGGATTTATCGGGGCTATTGGTTTATGGTCGGCCCGGCGTTCGCATTGGCTCTTCAGTTCTATCTGAACCATAGGCTGGGCCTTGTGGAGGTACTTCCACGGGCAACGTTTCCGGATATCCTCTGCGGGGCGAGCTGCATCATATTGCTGGTCTACATTGTTGCCAGCTACTTGACGCGTCGCAGTCTCAGTCGATTCCTCCCAACGGCATCGTGTGTTGCGGGCGTATGCTCGTTCCTCTGCCTTATGTTTCAGGCTCCGCTATGGCTTTCGGCTGCGTTGTTCGCCTTTTATTTCACGAGTCAAATTATTCTGTGGTTCGAGGTGCTTTGCCGGCTCGACAACGTGGTCAACCTGCTGTTCGGGCTGTTGTTCACGGCTTTGTCTGGTGCGCTGTGCTGGTTTTTGCTCGGCCTGTTTGGGGCGCGTCTTCTGGTTTCCGAGATTGCCTACGTGTTGCTTGGGGGCGTATGCATGCGCACAGGGCGTCGAAAAATCCCGGAGGTTGCTTCTCGGCGGTTTGCGCACCGCCCCTTCGCCGACTTGCCCATAAGCGTTTTCGCGGCAACGTTTCTGGTGGGGTTTGGCCTCATGTATTCGACATGCTTCATCTCGCTTCACGATCTGCATGCGTCCTTCAGCTGGGGCTTGACGATCTACTCCGCGGCGCTGTGCGCCATCGTGTTTCTGGCTTCGGGCAGGGTCAGCATCCAGATGCTCTATTACATTGCCGCGCCGCTCACGATGGCGGGAATCGCCATTTCGCTTTTCAGCCCCTCGGCAGCGTCGTTCTCCCTCACCCTTGTCAATCTGGGATGCTACACCTTCCTAGTGTTTGTGGCCATTCTCCATTGCTCGATTTGCCATAAGCAAAACCTCAGCCCTCTTCGGGCCGCGTCGCTTCTGGTTCTGTCCCTGTATGTTGGGATCTACGGCGGCCGTGCTCTGTTCTCCGTGGTTGACGGGTACGTCGGCGCTTTTTCGGGCGATGCGGTGCATACGGTGATTTCCGCAGCGCTCGTCATGATTCTGGTTGTGTGCCTTATGGTGGGCAACGTCGCCGCAAGAAAAGAGATGATCGAGCGGGACGTCCGTCAGGAGTTCGATCACATAAACGAGTATGACACCAATGAGTTCGCCGAGCGGATTATGGCGTCGTACAAACTGACGGAGCGCGAGTTCGAGGTACTCAAGCTGCTGCTCAAGGGAAAGACCGCGACTACGATTGCCGAAAGCCTGGTTGTGGCGCCCGGAACGGCGAAGGCGCATATCAGCAAGATTTACCGTAAGCTCGGTATCCATACCAAGGGCGAGCTGTTCAACATGATCCCATCGGAGCGCAGCCATTAGGGGGTGCGGCCTATTCTGCGCGCGCCTCAACGGTGGGGTTGGCGGCGATGATGGCGTGCAGCTCGGCGATGTAGGCTTCCAGGAGCTCGCTCGGGCGGCGCTCGGCGTGCATGATGTAGCCCACCTGCATGCGGTCGTCGGTGTCCAGCGGAATGCTCGCGATGCCTTGCTGCATCTCGCCCGACAGCACGCCGGTGGAAAGCGTGAAGCCGTTGTAGCTGGTCAGCAGGTTGGTAAGCGTGCCGCGGTCGGAATAGCGGACGTTGCGGGAGTGGGGGATGGCCGCCAACGGCTCCTCGGCGAAGTAGAACGAGCTGGCTGTTCCCTGCTCGAAGGAGTAGCGCGGGTAGCCGGCCAGCTCCTCGGGGTGGATGAGGCTTCGGTCGGCAAGCGGATGCCCCTCGCCCACGAACACGTGCACCGCCGCGTCGAACAGCGGGAAGAACCGCGCGCCGGCTTCCCCGATAGCCCGTTCCACCACGCGCCGGTTGAAGTCGTCCAGGTACAGGATGCCGATGTCGCTGCGGAAGGTGCGCACGTCCTCCAAAATGTTCGCCGTGGCGCATTCGCGCAGGATGAAGTCGTAATCGCTCGCCTGGCAGCGCTCCAGCACGTTTACGAATGCCTCCACACTGAAGGCGTAGTGCTGGGTGGACACCGCAAGTCGCTGCCTCGATTCGCCCCGGCCCGCGTAGCGCGATTCCAGCATGTCGGCCTGCTCGATGACCTGGCGCGCGTAGCCCACCAGCTCGGTGCCGTCGTTGGTGAGGGCCACGCCGCGGTTGCTGCGGGTGAAGATGGTGATGCCCAGCTCGCGCTCCAAATCCTTCACTGCCGTGGACAGGTTGCTCTGCGAGGCGTACAGCTGGGCCGCCGCCGCATTGATGGACCCGCATTCGGCGATGGCCACCAGGTAGCGAAGCTGGGTGAGGGTCATGGGGCTCCTTTCGGGAAGTTGCGGAGCGCACGTTCCTGTTCTGTATAACAGATATCCAGGATATCTGTCAGAAGGCAAGCAAGCAACGGGGGAGCGGATTGGCGGATGCCGAACGGACTGAGCGGCTGGAGGATGAGGTCGCAAGTTGCTGGGGGCGGCCATCCATTAATCCAGCGCGTCGCCTCGGAGCACAACGGCTCGACTGGGATCGAAGACCGGACTCTTGAAACCGATGAACTCGTTTTCCAGCGGCGCCGATGTGCGGAGTTTGCCGATCATATCGTCATGCGCCGTTTTTGCCGCGTCGGTTAAGGTGCCGTCGTCGTTGAATACCTCCTCCCATGCTGCGGCATCAATCGAGCGCAGCCGCTCGCCCAGATGGGCCATGAGCGCATCGCCAGCCATGAACACGGTGGTTTTCCCGAACGTGCGAGAAACCAGAAAGCCCAGGTCTTTCAACGACGAGAGGTCGGAATAGGCGGTGGCATAGGCCACGTTTTCTGTTTCCATGAGCTCTCCGAATGTGAACTCGGCATCTTCGTGCAGCAGCGCTTCCAGAAGAATCTTCTGCTGGCGAATGTTGAGGCCCTCGTCCTGCGCGATGAGCTTGCTCATGAGCTGGCGGCTGGCGAAAAGGTCGAACAGCTTCTCCGCTGTCTGCTCAACGTAGTCGGTGCAAAGGGACAAGGCTTCCTCTATCCACAGGGACCAGTCTCGGTTTTGGGCGGTCGCCATAATGCGGTCAAGGCCAGCGGGCTCGTTCGACGAGACGCACGAATCGTCCCAGGCGGCAAGCAGTGCCGTGATGGGGATGAAGCTGGTCAGCAGGTATCCGTTGGCAATGAGTATGCGCGAGAACGTGAAGCTTGCCATGAAGGTGTTCACGGCGGGGAAGGGTTTGAGCAGCCGAATAGCTTCATAGGCGGTCAAAGCCGCAATCACGGGGAATGACCCCAAGGGCGTATGGGGAGCGATGGCAGCGCAGATGGCTTCCAGGGTTTTGCGGCATCGATCGCCGTCATCATCGCAAAGCGAGAAGATCTTGGCCGAGGTCTCGGTGCCCACGATGTCGTCGTAGAGCTGCAGGAGTGCGTCGGCCGTTGCCGGAGATGTCCCCAGGTTGCAGGCTGACCCGAGCAGGTCGCAGAGCATGGCCTCCCGGGGGCTTTCGCCTTCCTGCAGGCCTGCGACCAGGTTAAAAAGGCGTTCGTCGTCGATAGTCCAGCCGCTTGCTGCTACGCATGCCCCAATCTCTCGGATTTTCGACCGCGACAGTACGTGGCGACCCTCGGGAAGACGCAGGATGCCTCCTGTGTGCGAGTTGCCGGCATCTAGCCGCATTATGGTGGCGATACAGCTGTGCATACGCGTGGAGGGCACGAAGAAATGGGCACCGCGAGGGGATTCGGCAGTGGAGAGCGGCAGCGGGTAACCGATAGACCTTCGCAGTTCTATCACTACGCCGGCTGCTGGAGCCTCTTCGGGGTTGTCTTGGGCGTTCCATAGAGGGCGTGCCGAATCGCGGGAGAGAGCGAGGAGCTTGTAGGCGCTTGCAGACGTGCTGTAAGAGGCGTTGTGCAAAGGACGACCCTCGTTGGTTTTCGTCATGCGAACTCCCTCCTCGGTTTTGCGGTAATGGTAGCAAACCGGGCCTTGCTTGGGGAATGGACGGCATCCCGTGGTTTTACCTATCGATTTCCGATAGAAGTTCCTTGGCAGTCACTATTGCAAACCGATAGGTTCATTTCGGCTTGGCCGGCCGTGTATTGCTCTCTGGATATCACCTCCGAGAATAATTCCTCGGCTGGGTCGCCGTTCGTATACTGCGGCCAAGAGGGTCTGGGGACCCCGAGAGAACGAGGGAAAACGAGGAGGACTATGGAAAACATGGAGCTCAAAAACGAGCAGTCCGAAACCGCTGCCGAAATTCACGGCACGGTTTCGCGTCGTACGTTCGTGAAGGCGGCATCGGCCGCCGGGGCCCTGGCCGGCGCGGCGGCCCTTGCCGGTTGCGCGTCCGACCCCAAGCCGACTGCTCAGGATGAGGGGCCGAAAGACGCCGACAATAGCACCCAGGCGGATGCGACGCCCGCTACCTACGAGCCGCAGCCCGACCCCTTCGAGGGAGCCCAGGAGTTCTTCGCTGCTTGTCCGCCGGAGTGCCAGCACCACAATCTGAAGGCGCTTGTGAAGGACGGCAAAGTGGTTCGTGTCACCTGCGGCGTGAACAACGAGTCTATGCCCTGCATGATGGGTCTTTCGCGCGTCGAGTGGTTGAACTCGCCCGAACGTCTGACCGCGCCTCTGCTGCGCGACGGCGACAAGGGTTCGGGCAAGTTCAAGGAGATTAGCTGGGACGAGGCCATCGATCTTATTGCCGAGAAGTTGCAGGATGCCATCGACACGGTGGGCAACAAGGGCATCGTCATCGACTCCTTCGCGGGTAACTTCAACACCATCTCCGGCCAGGCCAAGAGCGCGTTCATCGCCCGCATCGGTGGCGCTATGAGTCTGGAGGGAACGCTGTGCTGCGCAGGAACCAACGGCGCCACCATCCCGGTGTTCGGCAAGCGCTACTTCGACACGCGCAATACCATCGAGGATGCGAACTACATCATTATCTGGGGAAACAACCCTGCTGTTACCCAGAACGGCTATTTCAACCGCTACGAGTCCATGATGGCCAAGGGCGGCAAGATCGTGACCATCGATCCGGTATGTTCGGAAACCGCCTCGAAGACCACCGAGTGGTTGCCCATTCGTCCCACTACCGACACGGCGCTGGCGCTGGGCATGCTGAAGGTCATTGTTGACGAGGGCCTTCACAACGAGCAGTTCTTGAAGGAGCACAGCACCGCGCCCTGTTTGGTGGACGCTGACGGCGCTATGGTGCTACTGGATGCCGACGATCCCACCAGCTATGCAGTGGCCGTGGACGGCGAGCTGGTGCGCCACGATACCGAGGGTGTCGATCCGGTGCTGTCCGTGAAGGGTACCGACCTAGAGGCTGACTATACCACCGTCTTCGATCTGACCGTGGCGGAATGCGAGCCGTGGACTCCCGAGGCCGTTGAGGCGGAAACGTGGGTGCCCGCCGCCAAGGTGGCCGAGCTGGCTCGCGACTACGCCAAGGGTCCCAACTCCATGATTATCCAGAACATGGGCGGCTTCATGCGCACCACCTACGGCACGCTGGCTGTGGCCTCTCAGAACAACCTGGCGGTATTCTGCGGCCAAGTGGGTGGTGCCGGCAACGGCGTGTGCGACGCCGGCGGCATCAACAACCTGGTTACCCTGAAGCCCATGTTCGAGAACCCGAAGGTGGACGCCGAGCTGCCCAAGGTTGCCCGCGCTCAGTTCGCCACCCACGTGATGAACGATGACCCCAATGAGGTCAAGGTGTTCATCTCGCTGGCCGAAAGCCCCATGACCCAGTGGCCCAATACCAACATGGTCAAGCAGGCGCTGTGCAAGATACCCTTCGTGGTGGTAATCGATTCCTTCATGACCTCGACGGCTCTCTACGCCGATTTGGTGCTGCCTTGCGCTGCGGTGTTCGAGACCGAGGACGTCCTGTGCAATGCCCGCAGCCATCTCATTCAGCTTTCCGACAAGGCCGTGGAAGCGCCGGGTCAGGCGCATGACGACCTGTGGATCTTTACGCAGCTGGCCAACAAGATGGGCGTGGGCGAGGACTTCAATCACGACAACGAGTACTTCATTCGCAAAGCGCTGGAGGATTCGGGCTTCACCTACGATCAGCTGAAGAAAGAGCACGCCATCGACGCCTATCCGAAGGACTTCATCCCCTACAAGGGCGGCGAGTTCTATACCGCCACGAAGAAGGCCGAAATCTACCAGGCTCCGTGGCTGGCCAAGGGCGTGAAGGCTGTGCCCTCCTATTATCGTTGCGCGGAGTCCGTGGGCGGTTCGTCGGGCTTGGACGCTACCTATCCGCTGGCCGTGGTACAGCGCAAGTTGAACCGCACCGTGCACTCCACCTTCGGCGGCTTGAAGTCCATCGGCGCCGTCACTCGCGACTACGCCTGCGTGATGATCAATCCCGCCGATGCTGCTGCGCGAAACATCAAGGACGACGACGTTGTGGTGGTGTTCAACGATCGCGGCGAGCATCGGGCCCGCGCCATCGTCACCGATCTGATAAGCCCCGGGGTGCTTTGCGCCGAGAACGGTTGGTGGGAACAGCAGGGCGGATCGAGCAGCTACATCACCAACGATGCTGTGGGTCCCCTGGCCACCGAGCACTGCTGCAACGAGACCCTCGCCGACGTGCGTAAGGAGGCATAACCATGGCTTTGGGCTTTTTCACGAACAACAAGGACTGCTACGGGTGCAAGACCTGCAGCATGGCCTGCATGACCACGCGGCTTTCCGGCCAAACGGAAACCTTCCTGCGCAAGGTCGAGGTTATCCTGGACGGTCAGGCTCAGGCGCAGTCGTTCCTGTCGCTGGCCTGCAACCACTGCGACGAACCGGCGTGTATGGCGAACTGCCCGGTGGGCGCTTACACCAAGCTCGACAACGGCGTGGTGGTGCAGAATCACGAGTTGTGCATAGGCTGCAAGACCTGCATCTCCGCCTGCCCCTACAGCGCGCCGGTTTTCGACGAGGCCTCAACCTCTACCTATAAATGCGACATGTGCATCGATCGCCTCGAGCGCGGCGACCTGCCGGCCTGCGTGGAAGCGTGCCCCGGTGCCAACATCGAGCAAGGTGACATCGAGGCGCTGGCGAAGGCCCACCCCGACGCTGTGCGCGAGGTGGCGGGGCTGACGGCATCGGCGAACGAGACAAAGCCGAACGTGCTGATTGCCGTTGATCCAAAGATTGCTTAGGCGAGCAGTTTTTTGGCGGCGAAACGCAACGAGGGGGTGCTTGGCGGCGCCCCCTCTTCTCAATGGGGTCTTCCGATGGGAGGGGGCAAGGCGTGTCCGTGATGCTTCTGGGGTGGCGCAACATTCAGCGACGGCTAGCGTCGAGTGTTGCTACCGGGGCCATCGTGATGCTGACGGTGCTGGTGGCCGTGACCGGTGCTTGCACTTATCGGGCAATAGGGGCGGGGCTTTCCTTGGCTTCCGACCGGCTTGGGGCCGATATTATCGTGCTTCCCAGCGAAGTGGGTGTTTCCGCCCAGGAGGCTTTGTTCGTGGCGGAGCCGGCCAACGTCTACATGCCGGCTAACACTGTGGACATCGTGGAGTCGGTGCCAGGTGTTGAGCGGGTCACGCCGCAGTTCTTCACCCAGTCCCTCAACCAGAGTTGCTGTTCGGTGCTGGGGGTGACGCGGGTGGTGGGCGTCGACCCCGAAAGCGATTTCGTCATTGCCCCATGGCTGTCCTCCGATGCGGCTCCGCTGGAGGAAAGTAGCATCTACCTGGGAGCCGATGCGCCAGAGGTTACAGGCGGCATGGCGACTATCCTCGGGCGTCAGTTCGTTGTTGCCGGGCGCTTGGAGGCTACGGGCAGCAGCGTCGACGAGACCATATTCATGAACCTGGACACGGCCCGCTCCCTAGGATGGGAAAGCCCCTACCTGGCGAATGTTTGGAAGATGGCCGACCCGTTCACTTCCGTTTCCGCCGTCATGGTGTCTGTGGAATCGGGGGCCGACCCTGAGGTCGTGGCACGGGCCATCGATGACGCATGCCCGGTGTCTTCGGCGACAGCCGTGTCCGGATTGGTTCGCAATACCGCTTCTCAGCTGGGTTTATTCGCTGCCTTGTTCGGCGGAATGGTGGCTGCCGTAGCGCTTATCGCCATGTTGGGTTTGGCGGGCAGGCTGTCGTTTTTAGCCCGCGAGCGCCGTGCCGAGATGGGCTTTCTGCGGGCCGTCGGCTTCTCGCGCCGGTTCGTTGTGGGCGGCTTGCTTTGCGAGGTGGCTATGCTGGGGGTGACAGGTGCCGCGGTGGGCGGCGCGTTGGGATGCGGCATTGCGGCGTATCTCGCCCCGCGCATCCACCAGGTGATGGCCTTGCCCGCGGCGCCGCCGGGCGCCGTGCAGATGGTAGGCATCGTGGTTCTGGCCTGCGCAATTGCCCTTGCGGTGTGTCTGGCAGCGGCAGCGGTGCCGGTGCGAGACGCTCTTCACGGCGGAGCCTTGGCCGCTATGCAGAAGGGGGATCTGGCATGAGCGAGGCTGTCGAGCTGTGTGGCGTCGTGAAATCGTTCAGGGAAGGCTCGGAGTGCCGTTCGGTGCTTCGAGGGGTGGATCTTTCGCTCCGGTCGGGGCGCTTGGGTTTGGTTACTGGTGCCTCTGGCCAGGGAAAATCGACTCTTTTGTCCATTGCGGGCGGTCTGATGCCGCCTGATGGGGGGTCGGTGCGACTTTTCGGCGAGGACGTGGGGTCGCTGAACGAGCAGGGGCTCGACCGGCTGCATCGAAGGCAGGTGGGCTTCGTCTTCCAGACTCCTTACGCGGTGGCGGCTCTGACGGCGCGGGAGAACTTGGAGCTGATGGCGAAGGGCGCTGGCCGGTCGCGGGACGCAGATCGCTTCCACAAGGTCGTCGACCGCCTGGGGCTCTCCGACGCACTGGAGCTTCTGCCCTCTCAGATGAGCGGCGGTCAGCGCCGACGGCTTTCCGTGGCTCGTTGCTTGTTGAGTGCCCAGCCGCTCATCTTGGCCGACGAGCCCACGAACGACTTGGATGAAGAGGGATGCTTGGCCGTGATGGGCCTGCTGCGCGGCCATGTTGCCGATGGCGGCACAGTGCTTATGATTACCCACGACCCTCGTTGGGTTTCCCTTGCCGACGAGGTGTTCGTACTTGGCAATGACGGGGTGATCGCATGAGCGTGTTGAGCAGCGGCGAGATACGGCGAGGGTTGTTGCGGCGCTTCGGCGCGGTCGGCGTGTCGGTTTGCCTGTGCGCGTTGCTTGGGCTGGGAGGCTGCAGCTTCGGCGAGGAGGCGCCTGCGCCGGCGATCTCCGATGCCGCTGCGCCTACAGCCGACGATGCGGCTGGCATGGAGTACTCCAAGGACAAGGAGGCAGCGATCTCAACCGACCCGGCGTTTGAGCTGCTGTCGGACCCTCGGCTGCAGGGCTCGCTTTGCGTTATCGAGTATTTGGGAAATTCTGTGGCGTTCATAGCCGACGACCAGGTGATTGGGCGTATTCCGGTGGGCGTCAATCCTGCTTGCGTGGTTTCCTCCGAAGACGGAAACCAGGTCTACATCGCCAATTCCGGCAACGGGGAAGTGGTGCGTCTGACTTTAGGGGAGAGCCCCGCCATCGACAAGGCTCGTATCGGAACCCAGCCCATGGCGCTCGCCCTCGACGAGGACCAAGGGCTGCTTTACGTTGCGGACTACCACTTGAACAGCATCCGCATCGTGGATACGCAGCTCATGAGCCTGGTGGGTACGGTGGCACTGAACCCTTCCGGCTACGAAAGCCGCGAGGTGGCGCCTCCTTGTTGCTCCGACCCGCTCGATGGCACGGTGATGACCGGCCGCAAGCCGCTCTCCTTGGCGCTGTCGCCAGATGGAGCCGTGCTCTACAGCGCGAACATAGGCACCTACGACGTGTCGCGGGTCGACCTTGACGCCCGCGAGGAGCTCGATCCCTTCGACGGCGTTATTGGCTCCTGGGGTATTGCGCTGTCGCCCGACGGTGCGCGCATCGCCTTGGCCGGAGTGGGCAGCGAGCTGGTTGAGAGCTCGGAGCTCTTGATAATGGATGCGTCCGACGGCACTGTGGTCTCTCGTATTCCGGTAGGTGCTCAGGTGAGCGCGGTGGCATGGAGCGCAGACGGCTCCACCGTTGCGGCCACATCGCGGGCCGACGGGGTGTTGGCGCTCATAGATGGCGAGACGCTGGAGCTGCGGGGAACCGTAGTGCTGGAGGCCGGGTTGGCAGCGGTGGTTCTAAGCGATGGCGGTTCTGAAGCCTACGCGGTGAACTCGTCATCGGGTGCGGTATTCGTTGTCGATACGGAATCCCTTGCCGTTGTCGATTCAATAGAAGGCCTGGTTGATCCTCGGTTTGCTGCCATAGTCGGTTCTGGCGAGTAAAGCCAGGCGGTGCCAGGCAGGCTGATGGGGCGTCCTGCCGCCGTCACTGCGTTATTCGAGAGAAGGGGAAGGCTGTTATGGGCAAGAATGTGACATCGGCGGAGAATGTCGTTGCGCATAGGGTTCTCATGGTCGTAGCTGCCGTGGCTGCCGCGGTGGCAGTTGCGGCTTCGTTTTCATGGGCATTGCCGTGTGCGGGAGTGCTTGAGCTGGCCAACGGGAATGCGGTTCCCATGCGCTGTGCCTGGACCCAGAGGGCCGTCGTGTTGCTGGGGGCGGTGCTGGTGTGCGCGGCGATAGGCGCCGCCGTCACCGGAAAGGGTGGCTCGTGGGCGGTGGGCTTGCTGGCTGTGGCTATGATTGCCGTTACCTTCGATACGGTTGCGGGTATTGGGGTGTGCAAGAGCGAGATGGCCTGTTGGACCATGGCGGCTTGGGTGCGCGGTTGCGCTGCTGTGGCCCTGGTTGCCGCGGCAGCCTCGGCGGTGGCGCCCCTAACCCGGAAGCAGGTGCGCTAGCGAGGGGCGTCGGCCGGTTCTGCTTTCTTATCGATGTCGTTAAGCAGAGTCGCTCAAGCGGTCATCTGCCATGATAAAAGCCCAGTGTTCTCTTTTGCAGATAACAACTTGGCGCAACATTGAATGACCGAATGGCTTGTGGCTCGGCTCGGCTCGTGGTTTCATAGCTCCCGTTCGAAAAATCAGCCTCGTCGTCATGCGAGCGCGTCACCACCACGGAACCCAAGGAGCATCATGGCCAAGAAGAACGTACCCTACGACCAGCCCTACTACGACCCGGAAATCGAGTGCATGCCGCGGCCCCAGCTGGAGCAGCTGCAGCTTGAGCGCCTGAAGGACGAGCTGCGCTTCGCCTATGAGAACTGCCCTTACTACAAGCGCGTCTGGGATGAGGCGGGCATCTCGCCTGAAATCGAGTCCCTGACCGATTTGCAGAAATTCCCCTTCATCAACAAAGCCACGGAGCGCGAGACCCAGGGCGTGGGCAGCTTCTTCGGCGAGCTGGCCGGCGTGCCCGAGGACGATATCGTCTACATGGCCACCTCGTCGGGCTCCACCGGCGTGCCCACCATGAGCCCGTTCACCCAGGGAGATTTCGACGAGTTCATGCATGCCGAGGCCCGCCTGTTCTGGCAGGCGGGCATGCGGCCCCACGACCGCTACCTCCACGGCATGAACTTCGCGCTGTACGTGGGCGGCCCCTGCGTCATCGGCGCTCAGGAGCTGGGGGCGCTGGGCATCTGGGTGGGCGCCGTGCCCTCCGACCGGCTGTTGTGGGCCATGAAGCAGTACAAGCCCACGTTCATGTGGTCAAGCCCCTCTTACGCCTGGACGCTGGGGCAGAAGGCCATCGAGAAGGGCTACGACCCGAAGGTGGACTTCGCAAGTCTGAAGAAGATCATCATCTCCGGCGAGCCCGGCGGATCGATCGAGACCACACGCAAGGCCATCGAGGAGCTGTGGGACGTGTCGGTCTACGACTTCTTCGGGCTGTCGGACATCTACGGCGCCTGCGCGGGCATGTGCGAGCACAAGGACGGCCTGCACATGATCGAGGACCAGATTCTGGTGGAGACTGTGGACCCGGACACCGGTGAGGTGCTGGAGCCGGGCCAGGTGGGCGAGCTGGTCTACACCACGCTCACCAAGCGCGCCCGCCCCATGATTCGCTTCCGCACCGGCGACATCGGCACCTTCGACCCCACCCCCTGCGAATGCGGGCGCACCATGGGCCGCATCCATATCCTGGGCCGCAAGGACGAGATGTTCATCGTGAGCGCCGTGAACGTGTTCCCCAGCGACATCGAGTACATCGTGCGCAAGGACGAGGGGCTTTCCGGCGAGTATCGCATCCGCGTCTACGACGAGAACTTCACCACCCGCTACGAGGTGTCCGTGGAGCGCGTCTTCGGCAGCGAAGAGCCCTACGACCAGGTGGCCCGGCGCGTGGAGGAGGCGCTGAAGACCCATACCGGCGTGCGCCCGGCGAAGGTGCTGGTGTATGATGCCGACGGGCTGGGGGTTGCAAGCGAGCACAAGGCCTCCCGCTTCATCGACGAGCGTAAGAAGTAGAAAAGCGCCCGAGCCCCTGCAAGCATTCATTCCGAAAGGACCCGATCATGAGCGTGCAATTCTCCGTTTCCCAGCAGCACTACCTCTTCGGCGTGCAGACCTTCGCCCATACGGTGCTGGCCTTGGGCGGCGACGACTACTCCTACGCCCTGCGCGACCGCACGACCGAAGGCGTGCTTGACGACGTGGCGGCCGGCCTGTCCGAGCTGGGCGTCATCGTGCAGACCTCCGAAACCGCCGACACGCTGAACGAGGCCATCGCCGAGCGCGGCCTTGCGTTCGTGGAGCTGGCCCAAAGCGCCCCACAGGTGGCCCTGCCCGCAAGCCATCCGCTCTCCGACGCAGCCTCTCTCACGTTGGAGGAGCTTTCCGACTGGCCCTACGTGAAGTTCGCCCAGGAGCCCGACGCGCCGGCTGCCTTCGCCGAGGAGGCGCTGGCCGGCGTGGAGCGCGCCAAGGTAATTGCCTGCACCGACCGCGCCTCGCTTTCCGAGCTCATCGCCGCCTTGAACGGCTACACGGTCACAAGCGGCATTCTGGTTGGCATCGCCGACGGCTCGAACCTGACCTGTGTGCCCCTGGTCACCGACGTGGTGCTGCACCTGGGCTACGTGGCGAAGGCCGGCGCCGAGCTTTCCCCGGCGGCCGAGCGCTTCGTGGCCGGCCTGCGAAAGGCCCTCGACCGCTACAAGGTGCAGCCCTAGGGCGCCACGGAAAGGTTTCAGCTCTTTGGGGCTGCTATGAAAACCGCAGGAGCGCGCCGGAGGAGCCCTATAATCACAGGCTATGCAAAACGGGCGACATAGCGCACCATTCGACGATTCCGGTTCGGGTCGGGCACCCTCTGCGCGGGGGGTTCGGCCCGAACCGTCGTCTTCCCAGGCGACGAACCGCTTGCCCGCACCTGGTGCCCGCACCAGGCCGCTGGGAGCGAAGGCGCGCAACGTCCGCGACACCGAGCCGCTGCCGGCCGCGTTGCCGGCCGCAGGGGAGGGCGCGCCCGACAACGACGCAGGTCCTGCCGCCCCCGGCCGCACCGCGCGCCAGACGCGAACGCGCGGCGGCGGCCCCAAGAAGCCCAACTTCATCACGCGTTTGGTGAACCACTGGTGCAATCGGCTGCTGGGGGCCGTGAGCCATCGCACGCTTTCCGAGCAAGAGGCCGAGTACGCAAGCGGCCGCACCACCCGCGACTTCGTGTGGAACAGCATTGGCGTGGGGCTGTGGGGCATGGTGTTTCCCATACTCACCATCGTGGTCACCCAGCTGGTGGGCGTGGAGCAGGCCGGCATGTTCTCGCTGGCTTTCGTCACCGCGCTCATGCTCATGTTCGTGGGTAACTACGGCGTGCGCACCTACCAGGCCTCCGACTTGGACGAGGAGCACTCCTTCGCCGATTACCAGGTCCATCGCGTGGTCACCGTGGCGGTCATGCTGGTGGCGGGCATCGCCTACTGCTACCTGCGCGGCTACGGCACCGAGATGTTCACCATCAGCATGGGGGTGTACGCCTACAAGGCCGCAGACGCCCTGGCCGATGTCTACGAGGGGCGCCTGCAGCAGGTGGACAAGCTCTATCTGGCCGGCATCTCCCAGGCCCTGCGCAGCGCCCTTTCGCTGGCGGTCTTTACCGTGGTGCTCTTCCTGTTCCGCAACCTGGGGGTTGCCAGCATCGCCATGGCCGTGGCCGCCTTCGCCACCTTCGTGGTGGTCACCTTCCCGCTTGCCCTGTTCGAGACGCCGAAGTCGCGTCGCGTGAGCCTGGCCAGCGTGGGCGGCCTCATGAAGCAGTGCCTGCCGCTGTTTCTGGCCCTGTTCATGTACAACCTTATCGACAACATGCCGAAGTTCGTCATGGAAGGCGTGCTCACCTACGACAGCCAGCTGTACTTTAACGCACTGTACTTCCCGGCCCATTCCATTCTGCTGGTGGCGGGTTTCGTGTACAAGCCGCTGCTCGTGCGCATGACCGCCGCCTGGTCCGACAAGTCGAAGCGGGGGCGGTTCGACATCATCATCGTGGCCATGTTCGCCATGGTGGTGGTGCTGACGCTGGCCATGGTGGGGCTCATGAACTGGGTGGGCATCCCGGCTCTGAGCTTCCTTTACGGCCTTGACTTCGAGCCGTACCGGGGCCTGAGCTTCATCATGCTGGCAGCCGGCGGCGTGACGGCGGCCATCGACTTCCTCTACCAGGTCATCACCATCATGCGCCGGCAGAAGGCGGTCATCCGTATCTACGTGATCACCTTCGGCTTCAGCTTGTTCGTGCCCATGCTGCTCATCAACTTCACCGGCCTTCCCGGTGCGGTCATCGGCTACCTCATCGTCATGTGCATCCTGCTGGTGCTGCTGCTTTCGGAATATGCCGCCATGCGCATGGGCATCTGGCGCGAGGACAAGCAGGCGGCCGAGGACGAGCAGGCCGCCGCCAAGGCCGCCCACGGCAAGCTGCGCCCCAGCGAGGCCCGGGCCCAGCGCCAGCGCCGCGAGGCCGTGCGCGAGAAGTACGGCCGCAAGTCCTAGGGCGCGGCGGACCCGTGCCGGCGGCGGCGCCGCAAGCCTCCGCCCCGAAACGGCACCGCGGGAGGGTTTCGCGGCCGGAACCGGTGGTTAGCGGAGCGTGCCTGCAATCCCCCCGACGGGTTATTTTCGCTCGCTTGTCGATTCGTTTCGGCCTGTTTTTCTCACCCTTGCGTGGGGATGGGCGGTGCTGGCTCTGAAGGCCGCCAAAAAGCTCCTCGTGGGTAAAACCGTAACTTCATCTGCGAAAACGATCGAAATCACACGAAGCAGATGAGCGCCGGTCCGCAATTTCCCCCCATTTGGGTGATAGGTTTTCGCCTTGTTGACGGCTAGTATTCGTGTGGTAAAGTTCCCGTGCTCATCCGTGCCGCGCAGTTTTCGCGGCGGGCGGGCATGACGGAATCGAGACGAGGAAAGCATCGAAAGGAGGTAAGAGGGAATGAGCGAGGAGAAGATCAAAGCGGAAACCGCTGCCGAGGTACCCGCCACCTCTACCGAGGAGGCAGCGCCCAAGAAGAAGGGCAAGAAGAAGTGGCCCATCGTCGTTGGCGTTGTGGTGGTTGTACTCATTGCAGCCGGCGCCGGTTTCTGGGTTTGGCATGAGCAGCCGTCGTTCTGCAACGCCATTTGCCACACTCCCATGGATGCGTACAACCGCACCTATGACCAGGAGATGGGCGTCGAGGGCGTCGACAAGTTCGGCAACACCGTGGCTGACACCAGCGGCATGTTGGCCGTGACGCACCGCGTCACCAACGGCGACACCTGCATGAGCTGCCACGTTCCGCAGCTGTCCGAGCAGATCACCGAGGGTATGAACTGGCTCTCCGGCAACTACGAGGTTGTGGAGACCCAGACCGGCGAGCTGATCCCCACGGAGCGCACGCTCAGCGAGCTGGTTGAGGCCCGCGGCATCGCTTCCGAGGAGTTCTGCCTGAACGAGGCCTGCCATGCCAACGAGGATGGCTCCGCCATGACCCGCGACGACCTGATCGCCGCGACGTCTGACATGAAGCGCAACCCCCACGTGCAGCAGCACGGCGAGGTGTCCTGCGACCAGTGCCACAAGGCTCACCGCGCGTCCACGAACTACTGCGCGCAGTGCCACAGCGACGCTGACCTTCCCGAAGGCTGGATCACCCCTGCCGAGGAGAAGAAGCTGAACAAGGGCAACTAGTTCCCAGGGAACAAGGCTTCAGGACCGGGCGCGTTTCGCCGGGTCTGCCAAGGAAGGCTCGCTCGGTGCATCCGGGCGGGCCTTCCGCTTTCTGAGGGTGCGTGCCGCCTTATCGGGGAAGCGCGCTGCCTTTAGGCGATGCCGCTTCGCCGAAAGTGCGTCGCTACCGGGTGACTATCCATTGTCTTTTCGCAATAGTGCCTGTTCGCGAGTGAGGATAATGTGGAGTGTGAAACGACACATCAAGCCTACATGGGCGGCGGTCATAATGGCACGCGGTCAAGTGTGCCCGCAGACGCTGGGGTTGATTCGCCGGCGGGATGAACGAGGCAAGACAGACGAACAGGCGCGGCGCGAACGGGTGCCGCCGAACATAAGGGGAGAGCATGAACACGAAAACTAAGCGTCGCATGGTCGCCGTCACCGGCGTCATAGTCATCGTGCTGGTGCTGGTGCTTGCCATCGTGGGCGGGTCGAGCTCGGCGAAGTCGGTCACCATAGCCGAGGCCGCCACGGGTGCTTACGGCGATCAGAAAATCCAGGTGAGCGGCAACGTGGTGGAGAACTCCTACGAGACCCGCGACGGCGTGCTCACCTTCTCCATCTACGACCCTGACGGCGACGCTACGGTGCAGCTGCCTGTGAGCTTCGCCGGCGGCGTGTCGGCTACGTTTGGCAACGACGTCACCGCCATCTGCACGGGCAAAATCGCAGAGGACGGCGTGCTGCACGCCTCTGAGCTGGTGACCAAGTGCCCCTCCAAGTACGAGAACTCCTCCGAGGCGCTCACCGTGGGCCAGCTGCTAGGCTACGGCGACGAGGTTGTGGGCAAGCCGGTGAAGGTGACCGGCAGTGTGAAGGCCGAGACGCTCACAGCCGCCAGCTCCGGCAAGGATCGTTTCGTGCTGGTGGACGACGAGACCGGCGTCAAGTTGCCCGTGCGCTTCGACGGTGCGCTGTCCGAGGAGATCGGCGACGAATCGGTGCTGGTGGTGACCGGCTCCATCGACGGTGATGGCAACTTCGAGGCCACGGACGTGGCCATAGCCCAGTAGCTCGCCGAAGCAGACCGGCAGCCGAGGGGGCTGCCGACCAGGCTCGCCCAACAGGCTTGCGAGCCCCGTACCGCAGAGAAAGGTTTTTGCCGCTATGTCGATGATCGGACTTATGGGGTTGCTGGTGGCCTTCGCGGGCACGGCCATTTCCGTCCTGTGCCTGGTTCTGGGCTACTACCTGCAAAGCCATCGGCAGCGCAGCGCGGGCGAGACCATGGTGTGGGGCGGCCATGTGGCGGCGCTGCTCACCGCGGCGGCGCTGACGCTGTGCTGCGGCGTACTGGTGTTCTGCTTCATGACCGGCGACGTGTCCATCGAATACGTCCTGCACGAGCGCTCCGACTCCTCGGACGGCCTGGGCTGGCTGTACAAGCTCTCGGGTCTGTGGGCCGGTCGCGAAGGCTCGCTTCTGTTCTGGGCGTGGCTCATCTCGGCGTTCAACGCCGTGGTGGCCGTCCGCAACATGGGCAACCCCCGCAAGCTCGACTCCATGGCGCTGCTCGTGAGCCAGCTGGTGCTTGCGGCCTTCGTGGGCGTGCTGCTGTTCTCTGAGAGCAATATGCCTTTCACGGCCACCCCGGCCCGCTACTTCGATTCGGCGGGTAATCTGCTGCCCTCTGCCTCGATGCTCGGCATGAACGCGCTTCTGGAGCACTGGGCCATGGCCATCCATCCGCCCACTCTGTTCGTGGGCTATGCGGGCCTGACCATTCCCTTCGCCTTCGCCATCGCGGCGCTCATCACCAATGACTCCTCGAAGGAATGGGTGGTGCGTTCCCAGCGCTATGCCTTGTTCTCGTGGCTGTTCCTGGGCATTGGCATCGGCCTTGGCGCTGTATGGGCCTACGTGGTGCTGGGCTGGGGCGGCTACTGGGGCTGGGACCCGGTGGAGAACGCCAGTCTGCTTTCATGGATCGTGGGCGTGGCCCTCATCCACAGCCTTACGGTGTACCGCCAGCGCGGCGCGTTCAAGCGCTGGAGCGTCATGTGCGCCTGCCTTACCTTCGCCTTCGTCATCCTGGGTACGTTCATCTCCCGTTCGGGCCTGGTGCAGTCGGTGCACGCCTTCGAGGGCGACCCGGTCTCGCTGTTCCTGTTCGGCGCGCTTATCGTGCTGTCCGTGGTGGCCGGCATCGTGGGCCTTATTGTCCGCAATAAATCGTTCGCGCCTAGGCCGGGCGACGCCGACGAGGTGGAGTCCATGGTCTCCCGCGACGCTGCCTACTACTTCAACAACGTGATCATGGTGGTGTTCGCCTTCCTGCTGGCCTACCTCACCATCGCAAGCGCGTTGCCCTCATGGCTTCCCTTCGGCGGCCAGAGCGTGTCCACCGGCACCTACAACGCCATCGCCCGTCCGTTGGGCATCGTGTACCTGGCCATTCTGGCCGTGTGCCCGCTGCTTTCCTGGGGCCGCACTCAGGGCAAGGCGTTCGTGAAGCGTGCGAAGGTGCCCGCCCTGTTCGCCCTGGTGCTGCTCGCGGCGCTCATGGTGTACTTCGTGATGTACCTGGTGCCCACCTACGACGCCAACGTGGCCTACTACAGCGCCGCTGCCGCATCGGGTGACCAGAGCGCGGCCGAGATGCTCTCCACGCTGACGCCTGGCTGGTACTACTTCGGGCTTACCGTGGTCGGGTTCCTGGTGGCCAGCCTGCTGTTCTTCAACTCGCTGTTCATGATCGGCCGCGCGGTGCGTTCTTACCGCGAGGGCCACGGCTGTGGCATGGGGGCCGCCGTGGGCGCCATGTTCACGAAGCGCGCGGCGTCGCTGGGCGGCTACCTGTCGCACTTCGCCATGGCCATCATCCTCGTCGGCCTTATCGGGTCGTCTATGTACGTGACCGAGCGCGTGGACTACCTGCCCTTCGACGAGGAAGCGGACACGGTAGAGAAGGATTTCCAAATTCAGGATTACCGCCTGGTCTACACCGGCAACGAGGTTGTGGAGGCCGAAAACGGCGATGACATCCTGTACACGGTGTTCTTCGATGCTTACAAGGGCGACGAGTTCTTGGGCTCGGTCGATCCCACGGTGCAGTTTGTGATGTCCACCCAGCAGCAGAAGCTGGTGGCCAGCGTCATCAGCTTCCCGCAGGAGGACTTGTTCGTGGTGTACCGCGGCATCAGCACCGACGGCTCCATTGCCATGGACGTGCGGGTCAACCCGCTCATCAGCCTGGTGTGGCTGGGCTTCTTCCTGCTGATGGCCGGCGTGTGCGTTTCCACGTTTGGCGGTCGCATGGCCTCCCGCAAGCTCTCCGAGCCCGAAGGCGGCCCAGGTAGCGCGAAGGGGGAGGCGGACGCCAAGGATACCAAGGGCGGTGCTGCAGGAAAGAAGGCGGCGGGCGATCTGGCCGAACCTGAGGCGATCGAAGCTGCTGACGACGCTGCGAAGATAGCCGAGCCTGCGGAGGCCTAGGGCGTTATGGTCTCGCTGAAGAAGCCCCCGGCCGAACGCGGTGCCCAGGACTGGGGCGCTGCGGCGCCTGCAGCGCGCCCTAAAGCCGCGTCCCGCACCGCCGGTTCGGCTGCCAGCGAGTTCGCTCGCACCATCGAGCCGGCCCACGAGGCTTCCGGCGACGTGCCCGCCATTGCCGTCAGTCACTTGTCCAAGGTGTTCGGCACGCGCAAGGCCGTGGACGACGTAAGCTTCTCGCTGCCCCAGGGGTCGTTTTTGTCCATCTTCGGCCCCAACGGCGCCGGCAAGACCACCATGCTGCGCATGCTCGCCACCTTGTCGAGGCCCACGAGCGGCACCGCCTCGCTCATGGGCATCAGCTTGAAGGACGAGCCGGACCGGGCCCGCGACCACATAGGTCTCATCTCCCACAATTCCATGCTCTACCCTGACCTCACGGCCCAGGAGAACCTCATGCTGTTCGCGAAGCTCTACGGGGTGGCTGACCCTCAGGCGCGCGTGGCCGAGCTTCTGGAGGCTGTGGAGCTGAAGCATCGCCGGCTGGACGTGGTGCGCACCTTTTAGCGCGGCATGACCCAGCGCCTGTCCATCGCCCGCGCCCTCATCCACGACCCGGACGTGGTGTTCCTGGACGAGCCCTACTCGGGCCTCGACCCTCACGCCATGGACATCTTCGACGAGCTCATCGAAAGCCAGCGGGAGGGGCGCACCTTCATTATGGTCAGCCACGACCTGCGCAAGGGCTTCGACATGTGCACCCATGCCTTGGTGCTGGCCCGCGGGCGCATCGTGGCCTTCGACGAGAAGGGCAACTTCGACTTCGACGACTTCGCCCGGCTCTACCGCGAAACCGTGGGGATGGGGGTGGCGTAGATGGCCGTGACGCTTCGAAAGCCCAGCACCTTCCAGCAGTACAAGACGCTTTTGCGCAAAGACCTTGAGCGGGAGTTCCGCACCCGCGAGATGCTCACCTCCATGGGCATCTACGCCGTGCTGGTGCTGGTGGTGTTCGGCGCCGCGCTGGGGCAGACCACGCCGGCGCTCGACCTTCTGCAGGTGGCGGGCGGCCTTCTGTGGGCGCTCATCGTGTTCACCAGCCTTTTGGGCCTGAATCGCAGTTTCGCCCATGAGAAGGAGCAGGGCTGCCTGGAGGGTATTCTGCTGGTGCCCTTGGACCGCAGCGTCATCTTCCTGGCGAAGGCCACCTCCAACGTGTTTTTCCTGCTGGCCGTGGAAGTGGTGGCGGTGCCGCTGTTCTACTTCTTCTTCCTGACCGGGGTGTCGCTCGCGTCCGACTTCTGGCTGGTCTTGGTGCCGCTTTTGGTGGGCACTATAGGTATGGCTGGCATCGGCACGCTGCTGTCCACCATTACCATCAACACGCGGGGCAAGGACGTCATGCTGGCGGTTCTTTTTGTGCCGCTGGTGTTTCCGCTGCTGTATGCTTGCGCCTCTTCCACTACGGCGCTTCTGGTGGGCGCTGAGGGCTATATGGACGTATTCGTGCAGTCCATCGCCCTGGCCGGCGGCTACGACGTGATCATGCTGCTGGTGTCGTGGGTGCTCTACGATTTTGTGATTTCCGCATAGGCGCCAAAGGGCGCGAAGGCAACATAGGTTGAGATTGGAGTGATGTGCATGGCGAAGGAGGCAAAGCTGCCCGAAGCGGGGCAGTGGCCCGACAGAATAGCACCGTGGGCCTTGCTGGCCGGGGCGATTCTGAGCACCATCGGCTTTCTGATGGCGTTTCTGTACGCCGGGCCCGTGAACGGCGCCGCGGTGAACGGGGTGGAGATGATCGGTGGCACCATGGTGTCGTCGAAGCTGCTGCTGTCGCAGAAGATCTTCTACTTCCATATGCCCGTGGCCATCGTGTCGTTTATTGCGCTGGCCTTCGCCGGCTACTACAGCATCCGCTTCCTCATGACCCGCCAGGCGCGTTTCGACACCTGCGCGAAGGTGGGCATGGAGATTGCGTTGGTGTTCGTCATCTGCACCATGGTGACCGGGGACCTGTGGACGCGCTTCGAGTGGGGCGTGTGGTGGACCTGGGATCCGCGCCTGACCACCTACCTTATCCTGATGCTTGTCATCATCGCCTACTTCGTGCTGCGAAACGCTATCGACGAGCCGGAGCGCCGTGCCGCCTATGCGGCTGTCATCAGCATCATCGCGCTCATCGACGTGCCCATCTGCTACATGGTGACGCGCCTCATCCCCTCCAGCATCCATCCGGTGGTGCTGCGCGAGGGCGGTATGACGGCGGACATGGGCATGACCGTGGGCGTGTGCATGATCGGCCTTCTGCTGGTGGGCTTCGGCCTGTACCGCATGCGTTTCCGCCAGGTGCGCCTGGCCCAGCGCATGCAGGCAATGAAGGACCAGATAGAGGATTAGGGCGTCGTCCCGCGCGGGCGCCCCTGCGCAGGCGGACCCCCGATACGGCGCCGGCTTGCGTTCGTCGGCGCGGCGGATTCCATCGTTGACAGTGCTCGGCCCGAAAGCGGGCATGTAGAAAGGAAGGCACCATGAACCCCGTACTCGAAGAGATCTACTCCACCATCCTGCCCTCGGCCCCGTTCATCATCGGCGCCTACGCGCTGCTGTGGCTGGTGGTGCTGGTGTACGTGTTCATCATCATGCGTGGTCTGAAGAAGACCGAAGCCCAGATGGGCGTGCTGGAAGAGCAGCTGGCCGAGCTTCAGGAGAAGTACAACGGCTAGGCTGCGGCGCCCGGTTTCCGCCCGCGCTTGGGAAATGCATGCAAACGCCTCGGCGCTGGCAGGCGCGCGGCGGCGCAGTGCTAGAATTGCCCCATCGATATTCCCCGGTATGCTGTAGGAGGCATTCATGAGCGTCATCATCGATGTGTACGGCCGCGAGGTGCTCGATTCGCGCGGCAATCCCACCGTGGAGGTGGAGGTCACCCTCGAGGACGGCTCTTTCGGCCGGGCGGCGGTGCCCAGCGGTGCATCCACTGGCGCATTCGAGGCGGTGGAGCTGCGCGACGGCGATGCGGGCCGCTACCTGGGCAAGGGCGTTCTGGCTGCCGTGGAGCACGTGAACAGCGAGATCGCCGAGGCTCTGGTGGGCCTGGAAGCCGTGGATCAGCGTGCCATCGATTACATCATGCTTGACGTGGACGGCACCGACAACAAGGGCAACCTGGGCGCCAACGCGGTGCTGGGCGCTTCCCTTGCTGTGGCGAAGGCCCAGGCGGAATCGGCCGCGCTGCCGCTGTACAAGTACGTGGGCGGCGTGAACGCCCACACCCTTCCCACGCCCATGATGAACATCCTCAACGGCGGCGTGCATGCCGACAACAACGTGGACTTCCAGGAGTTCATGATCATGCCCGTGGGTGCCGAGACGTTCCACGAGGCGCTTCGCTGGTGCGCCGAGATCTACCATACCTTGAAGAAGGTGCTCCACGACGCAGGCCTGGGCGGCGGCGTGGGCGACGAGGGTGGCTTCGCCCCCAACTTCACCACTAACGAGGAGCCGCTGCAGTACATCGTGCAGGCTTGCGAGGCTGCCGGCTACAAGCCCGGTTCCGACATCATGTTCGCCATGGACCCGGCGTCCACCGAGTTCTACGACGCCGAGAAGCAGCGCTACGTGCTGGCCGGCGAGGGCCGCGAGCTCACGAGCGCCGAGATGGTGGACTACTGGGAGGCGCTGGTGGACAAGTACCCCATCATCTCCATCGAGGACGGCATGGCCGAGGAGGACTGGGACGGCTGGGCCGAGCTCACGCGCCGCATCGGTGATCGTGTGCAGCTGGTGGGCGACGACTTGTTCGTGACCAACAGCGAGCGTCTGGCCAAGGGCATTGAGCTGGGTTGTGCCAACGCCATTCTCATCAAGGTGAACCAGATCGGCAGCCTGACCGAGACCCTGGAGGCCATCGAGCTGGCCAAGACCCACGGCTATGCCTGCGTCATGAGCCATCGCTCCGGCGAGACCGAGGACACCACCATCGCCGATTTGGCTGTGGCCTGCAACACCGGCCAGATCAAGACCGGCGCGCCCGCCCGCTCCGACCGCGTTGCCAAGTACAACCAGCTGCTGCGCATCGAGGAGGAGCTGGACATGCAGGCAGCCTACGCCGGCATGAACGCGTTCTACAACATCAAGCGCTAGCGGGAGCGCCAGCCAAGCCCGGCCTTCGCCGGGTGAAATGCGGAAGCCCCGAGGTCCCCGTTCGTTCGCGGTCCTCGGGGCTTTCTTGCAGCCGGGTCCCCGGCAGCCGGTAGGAGAATCCCGCATAATCGGCAGGTTCATGCAAAAAAGTGCACCAACCTGCCGATTATGCGGGATTTCCGGAGGGACCAATGCGGCAGGGCGGTCGTGACGCATCTTGCGGGATGCATCGGGGGGGCTGCGGCTGTCGGCTGAACAGTGCATATCGGGCAGGTTCGTACGGTTTTTCGTCTCAACCTGCCCGGTATGCACTGTTCCCAAGAGAAGGAGGGGTGTGCTCCTGCCCAAAGAGAGCGACGTATCTTTTTGTTGTTGTCCATAGCCGCGTTCGGGGTGGCAATCTATACTTCTCCCTATCAAATGGTGCGGGCTAGCTGGGCCGAGAGGCTGCAATGTGCAGCACGAGGGCGTCCGGAGAATCCGCTTGAACAGTGAGGAGATTGCCGTGGCAGAACTTTCCGCAGGCATGACGCGCGACCAGGCGTTCGCGCTGCTTTCCGAGCATAACACCGACCCGTTCCATATCGAGCACGGCGAAACCGTGGAGCAGACCATGCGCTACTTCGCCCGCGAGTTCGACCCGGAAAACGAGGAGTTCTGGGGCATCGTGGGTTTGCTGCACGACCTGGACTGGGAAGAGCACGACGACGAGCCGGAGAAGCACACGCTCTACGCCGCGCCGCTGATCGAGGACGCCGGCGGCACGCCCGAGCTGGTGCGCGCCATCCAGTCGCACACCTCCGACTTCAATCCTGACCTGCCCAAGCCCGAGCTGCAGATGGAGAAGATCCTGTTCGCCACCGAGGAGCTGACCGGGCTTATCGGGGCTGCGGTGGTCATGCGGCCCAGCAAGTCGGTCATGGACTTCGAGGTGAAGTCGCTCAAGAAGAAGTTCAAGGACAAGCGCTTCGCTGCCGGCGTGAGCCGCGATGTCATCCGCAGCGGCGCGGACATGCTGGGCTGGGAGCTGGACGAGCTGTTCGCCCGCACCATCGAGGCCATGCAGTCCTTCGCCCCCGACCGCGACACCTTCGTGCCGGCGGAAGGGTAGGGAAGGGGCATACCCTCAATCGTACCGATGAAGCGTCCCTTGGCGGCCCAGCCGGCTGCCAAGGGACACGTGCTACCAGGCGTAAGCGTACGCTTCGATGCTCGCGTAGTCCGGCACCTTTTCGTCCAAGGCTTCGAAGGCTACGGCATTCCCGGGTTTCGGGCGGTCTTCGAAAGCGTCTACGGCGCCGACCAGGGACCCTGCCGCATCTCTCAGCACCACCACAACATGGATGCCGTAAACGCCGCCAGCGGCCTCGCCGTCCTTTTCGCACACCACTTCGCCGGTGAAGGCCGTCCCTCCAGTTGAGGTGGTCGATGCCGAAACGCCTGTCACGCGGAAAACGGAGCTTTCGGATTGGGCGGGACGGATCTGGTGCTCCTCGGGGGCGACCGGCAGAAACTCGACAGTCCGGGGGGCAACCGCGCCTGTTCCCGCGATCGAGGTGAAATACATCGTCTCGCCCGGGTTGAGCACCGGGAGAACCGCTTGATCCGACGAGACCACGTTCCCTTCCGCGTCGCGTCCCACAATGCTCACCGCGGGGTAGTCGACCGACAAGGTCTCGTTCTCGTTTCGCAAGGCGAACACGTACTGGAAATAATCGCCTGACGGATACCAAGCGTTTTCGACGACGACGAGGTCCTCGCTGGGAAACGTCGCCTTGTTCCCAGACGGGCTTGCCGAGGGCTGCTCGTCCGATGGCGGTTCGGCATGGGTCGCGCCGGTCTGCTCATTCGGGGATTGGACGTCGGGGTTGAAGGGTGAGCGTTCTTCCGCCGGGTCTGCGACATCCGTATTGTGAAACATCGTTCCTGCCCCTATTGCCTCCAGCAACGGTGCACGAAAAAGCAGCCCGACGGCAATCAGAAGAACCGCGGCTCCTGCGATGGCGCAGACGACGGCAACGCGCCGTTCCCGCCGTCTGCCGGGAACGGCGTCCGACGTATCGGCCGTATGGGATACGGGGCGATCTTCGGCGCTTTCAGTCCGAACGGCTTGCGATGCAGCGGTGCTCCTGTGGGAAAAATCCCTGGTCCGAAGGCTTTCCGGCGGCAGGACTTTCCGCGCTTCGCTGCTCAGGGCGCAGGCGAATTCCTCCATCGTCTGGTATCGGGCGCTCGGTTCGAAGGCGCTTCCTCGATCGATGATCGCACGCAGGGACGCGGGGACGACCGTTTCGTTCGACAACGCCGCCTGATAGGCATCGCCGGGTTCTAACCCCGTGAGCATGAAGCCGAGGAAGCGGGCTGTCGAGTAAACGTCCGTGCGCTCGTCGCACGGCGCGAATCCGTATTGCTCGGGGGCTGCGAACCCATGGGTGCCAAGGTTAGGCCTTTCCGAGGACGGCTCGGTTCCTACGAGGCGCGCAATGCCCAAATCGATGAGGTGGGCGCCATCGGCCGCCAGCAACACGTTTCGCGGCGATATGTCGCAGTGCGCGATGCCGTGGCGGTGCAAATCCTCGATTGCTTCGCACACCTCAAGCGCAATTCCCGTGGCCCGCGAAATCGATAGGCGCCCTTCCGAATCGACGACCTCGCTTACCGTATCGCCCGGAACGAAATCGCATACGACAGCGAACTCATCGGGAGTCTCGTAGGACGCGACTACGTGGGGCAATCGCGGATTGGTGCATTCGGCCAAGACCGCCCAGACCCGGCGGTCCACCAAGGACAAGGGAATCTTCTTGCGCAGATAGGGCCCGAGTCCGTCGATGGAGACGACCTCCGTTGTGCCGCCGGGGCCCGAGGCGAGCACCCGTTGCACCTCGTAGGCGTCGTCGATGCTCATGGCGTGGAGGGTGCGCCCCTCCCGAGGCCCCATCGACATGCCCGCACTTCCTCTCTTGCTTTCGGTTGGCCGCGCTTCGCGTTATCGCAGCGGAGAGGTGCCTAAAAGGGTCTTCTCGCCGAAGCGCCACAGCTCGTCGTCGCAGCCTTCGCGCGACAACCCGTGATCGATGCACCAGATAATGATAGCATCGCGCCGAACCTTAGGGTATAGCTCGGCTACGCCGGCCAGCCTGAGAAGCCGCTGGGTTTCGCGCAGCGAGCAGCCCAGGCCGAACGCCATCATGAGCGCGTTGTTCCGTCCGAGCCTGCTTTTGCCTGCGAAGGCGTCGTAGACGACCGTGGGGTTCAACCCCGACGCGCGATACACGTCGGCTCGCTTCAGGCCTTTGCTTGCTAGCAGCTCGTGCAGATAACCCGCGAGGGATCGCTCGCACGTGAGCCCCTCTTCGAGATAGTCCTGGGGGCTCGGCGACGCGAGCAACCGCGCCAGCAGGTCTTCGGTCAGACGCTCTTCGGCCATCGTGCCTCCTTGGGGGTCTGGGCTTGCAGCGTCTCTTGCCGCTTGAACCCGGCGGTGGATATGCTCGGGAGGATGATAGCGCAAACGCGCAAGCGGGCGTAGCACGCGATCGCGCCGCAGCAGCGCGGCTGTCTCGGGGAAGGGGCCGACGGCTGTCGCCATCGCAGCGGAGACGACAGCCGTCGGAGGTTCTCGCGACTAGAAGGCGAAGGCGACGTCGACCGGGTCGGAAATTGTGTTCCCGTTGGCATCCTTCGTCGAAATCGTCATACCGATTTCTTTGACGTTGGACAGGTCAACGCCTTCTTTGCCCTCCGTGGAGTCGGCGTCTTCTGCGGCTTTCGACGAATCGAACAACAAGTCTCCGTACTCCACAACGGAGCTCAATCGCAAGCTCATAACACCACGCTTCCCTGCGGCGACTGTGCCGCCCGACCAACTCTCTCCTTCGTAGGCTGCGAGTCCGTTGATGGTGATGTTTCCTACCTGCACGCGCAGGGTCTCTTCGGTGTTGTTTCGCAGCTCCGCCATGACGGCTATGTCTCCGTCCTTGTTGATGAACAGGAAAGCCGCTGGGATTTCGATGTCTGTTTCGGCAAGGTCGGGCGCGGTCGTGGATGCGGCTTTGAACTCGTATTCGAGCTTTTCCGCGAGCGCGGGACTGTCGATGGATCCCGCAAACGTGCTCGAGTCGACTCCCTCGCTCCCGTAGAGCGATGTCTTGACTTCCACCATGTCCTTGAAGAGCTCGTCGTACTCTTCGTCAACCACCCGAAGCCCTAGACCGAGCACGCTTATTTTCTGGATGCCGTAAAGCTGAAGCTCCTGCAGGGAGAAGTCAACCTCGTCCTCCGCCGTTTCGCCGGCGGGGATTTCACAGGAGAAATATCCCTCGCTTAGCATGCAATCGTTCACGTAGTTTGCATCATAGCCCCCCGTGCACGCCGTGACATCGATGGTTCCTTCCGTGTTGTTCGTGAGGCTGAGCTTGAGGTAGGCTACGTCGTTTCGGTACTCCAAGCTTTCGGCGACGACGGTGAGCACATCGTTGTCCAGCATGGTCGTCTGCTCGATGGTGCCGCTCACGTCGAAGCGCGCGGCTTTGGAGGCCGATTCGGCCACGGCCGTGACGCCTTCGTGCAGCGCTTCCCCGACGCTGCATCCCCCAAGGCTCGCGGTGCCCAGCGCTGCAGCGACGCACAGCGCCAGAACGCACGAGCGATTTCTCTTCATCATGGGTATCCCTTTCTTCCCGAGAAGCGAGCTCTGCTTCTCAATGAGCGTTTCGGCGTCATTATGGAAAAAATCGCGGGAGATATCCTCAGTTGGCAACTGAATATGGAGAGCGGGAAGCTTCGGCGGGTCCGTCCGACGGGGCGGGAAGGGGGCGCGGGTTCGGGGGGGCGAGGGGTCGAGGGCTCGCGCTTCCTACAGTTCGGTCTTTGCCACCACCAGGAACAGGGCCAGGGCCAGTGCACCTACTCCGGCCATGAGCAAGTACATGTTGCTGTAGCCGATGGCCGGCTCGATGAGGCCCAGAAACAGCGGGCCGATGCCCACTCCCACGTCCAGCAGGATGTAGAAGGTGGCGTTGGCTACGGACAGGCGGTCGTCGGGGGTCTCGCGCACGGCCATGGCCAGGCCGCAGGACTGGATGGTGCCCACGCCGAAGCCTAGGATCATGGCCCCGCCCAGCAGTGCCCAGTCATTAGCCATGAACGCCACCACCACCATGCCCGCGCAGTAGGCGATGAAGGCCGGGACCATGACCGGGTGCGGTCCGTAGCGGTCGAAGGCCACGCCGGTGAAGGGCCGCGTGATGAACATGCTCAGGGCGTAGGCAACGAAGAACACGCTGGCTGCCCGGGAAAGCCCCAGTTCGAACGCGTAGGGCGTAAGGAAGGTGAGCAGCGCCGAGTAGCCGAAGAAGATTAGCCCCGCCACCAGCGAGATGGGCAGCACTGGCGCCTCGATGAACCGCTCCGCCCAGCTGCCCTGTACTTTGTTCGTCACACGGCGCTCCAAGCGGGTGGAGGGTACGCGTAGGCTGGCGGCAGCTTGCTCCTCGCGGCTGCGTTCGGCCGGCGCGTCGCTTTCCTCGGCGGCGACGTCGGCCAGGGCGGCCTCTTCGGCCCGCTGCTCGAAGGATTCGGAGAGGCATGCGGCGTCCGTGGCGCACGCGGCGTGTGCGGCAACAGGGGCGCCCGCATCGCGCGCGGCCTGCGCACGGTCGGCAGCCGGGCGACGCAGGGCCAGCACGCAGGGCACCGAGATGGCGGCGGTGATCATGGCCACGGTGAACAGCACCTCGTAGCCGAAGTTGTTCGATAGGTAGATGCCCGCGAACGGCCCCATGGCTGCTCCCAGCGTGACGGAGAGCATGTAGTAGCCGATGCCCTCGCCCTTGCGCTCGGGAGGCACCATGGCGGTGACGATGGTGGCCGTGGCGGTGGAGCAGGTGCCGTAGGAGAAGCCGTGGAGGAAGCGCACGGTCAGCAGCAGGGGCAGGCTTGCGCCCAGGAAGTACATTGCCGTCAGTGCGATCTCGGTTGCGGCGCCGATGGCAAGCGTGCGCTTCTGCCCGAAGCGCGCCATGAGCGTGGCCGTGGTGAAGCGCGCCACCAGGGTGCCTATGATGAAGATGCTGGCGCAGAAGGCGGCCACCGAGGCTGGCGCATGGTAGACGTTCAGCGCGTAGGAGGTCATGACCACCATGAGCATGAAGTAGTTCGCGCACAGCACGAAGTTCACGATGGTGCCCATGACGAAGTCCCGGGTCCACAGCTTCGCGCCGCGCCTCTTGGGGGTTTCGGGCTTCGGTTCGGGGTCGGGCTCGGGGGCGGGCGCGAGTTCCGGTTCGGGGCTGTCCTGCGATTGTTGGAGGGGGTCGCTCATCGCTGGCTCGCGCCATCCTTGGCTATGAGCACGGTGATGGGGGATTCCTTGGTCACCGCGTAGCTCACGCTGCCCAAAAAGCCTTTCACGCCGCCTTGGCCGCGACTGCCCATAATGATGAGGTCGCAGCCTTCCTTCTTCGCGCAGCTCACGATGAGGTCAGCCGGCGACGTGCCTTTGAGCAGGCAGATCTTCGAGGGGTTGGGGATAGAGTTCGCCGCGTCCTCCAGTTCCTGGCGAAGGGGTGCGGCGTCCTCGATGACCACGGAGTCGAACCCGGCGGCCCCGGCGCCCGACGAGTACAGGCGCAGTACGTTCACGAACACGAATTCGGTATGGGGGTTCTGCAGCGCTATCTCGCGCGCGGTCTTGATCGCCTGCTTCGAGGGGGCCGATCCGTCGTAGGCTACCAGAATCTTGCTGCACCACATAGGCTTGTCCTTTCGGCTGGCGGCGGGGCACCTTCTCCTCGACCGGTTCGCGGGTCGATGTCTCGCTCCCGCTCGCGCCGTCGATTTCCGCCTGTTCGCTGATTGTAGTACGGGCGCGACATCGATTGGTGGCGTTTTCGTTTCAGGTGGCTGGCCATCGCTTCCTGCTGCCGAGTTTGCGGCCGGATTGAACGGTTTTGGTACCCGCAGCAAGCTCCGGGAGGCGGTTTGCGGCCGGATTGAACGGTTTTGGTACTGTTAGCCTAAGTAAACAGTACCAAAACCGTGCATTAGGGACCAAAACAGCCCTTTCGACCGAGGACGAAGTCCCAAAACCGTTCAATCCGGCCGCAAATCGTTTGGAGGGCGCGGCAGGACGCCGGCCGGGGTGTTGGGAGGGGCGTGAAAGCCGCTGCGCGCGATGCGTCGAGGGGTCGGGACTGCGGTCCGCGTCGTTCTACGAGTTCTCGCGTCGCCAGTAGCTGCGTCCCGCGGCCTTCGCGTCGCCGGCAGTTGTGTCCTCGCTGGCCTTCGCGTCGCCAGTAGCTGCGTCCCGCGGCCTTCGCGTCGCCGGTAGTTGTGTCCTCGCTGGCCTTTGCGGCGCCATTGGTTCTGTTTCCGCGAAAGCTCTCTGTCGCCGTCGATTGCGTCCTTGCGAAAGTTCCGGGATGCCATCGATCGCCCTCCTACGGATTCTGTAGCGCAATTGGCTGCATTCTTGCGGAAGTTTCGCAGTGCAAGCAGCTGCGCTCCTGCGGAAGTTTCGCGGGAACGGCCGCCGAGCACGGGCGCGGGGGAGCGCGGTGGCGTATCATGGGGCCTATGGCAAGCGGACTCACATATTCGCGCAAGGTGTCGTCGGCCGAGGCTATGAAGCAGTTGGCGGCAACGTTGGCTCCCTACGTGCATCCGGGGGACGTCATCGTGCTCTCCGGCGATCTGGGGGCGGGGAAGACCCAGTTCACCCAAGGTCTCGCCGCTGCCCTGGGCGTCCGCGAGGCGGTATGCAGCCCCACGTTCAATATTTTGCTTACCTATCCCGAAGCTCGCGTGCCCCTCTACCATTTCGACCTGTACCGGCTGGATTCCGAAGCGCAGCTGGAGGACATTGCCTTCTACGAGACCGTCGACGGCGACGGCGTGTCGCTTGTCGAATGGGGGGATCGCTTCCCCGACGCCATGCCGTACAACTACCTGGATGTCTGCATTGTGGTGAACGAGGACGGCTCGCGCACCGTGCGGGTGAGGTCCGCCGGCGACCGCGCCCGTCAGCTTCTGTACGTTTGGGCGAACGATTCCAAGTCGCGGCTGGTCAAGTGCTAGTTTCGGCTTGCGCGCCCTTTTCGGAAACGGACCGAACATGACCGACAATGCTTCCTTGACGAACGATGCGCCCGTGCGCAGCGGCGAATCGGACGGCTGCACCGCGCAGGCTGGCGGCCCTTCGTACGTGCTGGCCTTCGACACGGCCAACGAGGTTATCGCCATCGGGCTGGGGCGGTTGGTTCCGGAAGCTCTCGAGGTCGCGGCGGTGGCCTCGTGGCAGATCGTGGCCCATCGGCAGTCGAACACGCAGCTGCTGCTGGCCGTTGACGAGCTGCTGGCGCAGCAGGGCGTGGCGCGCGAGCAGATTGCCTGCGTGTGCGTGGGGCGCGGTCCGGGGTCGTTCACGGGGGTGCGCATCGCCATGGCCACGGCCAAGGGCATCGCGAGCGCCCTGGAAGTAGGCCTGATGGGCGTGTCCACGCTGGAGGCGGTGGCATGGGGCGCGTGGGATGCCGGCGTGCGAGGAGCGCTTGCGGTGGTGGCCGACGCCATGCGCAAGGAGGTGTACCCGGTGCGCTTCCGCCTGGGCGACGGCGGCGTTGCGCGCTTGGAGGCCGACCGGGTGGTGAAGGCCGACCTGGCCGCCCAGGAGCTGCGGGGCGACGAAGGAACCGACGATCCGGGGCCCGCCCCGCTGCCCACAGTTGATTCGGCGTTTGTCCGGGAGGGCGTGGCCGGCGTTGCGGTCGGGGAAGAGACTTCTGCTGCGGGCGAAGGCCGGCTGCTTCTTGCCGGCGACGGCTTGGTGAAGTACCGCGAGCTGTTCGAGCCGTGCGGCGAGGTGCTCCCCGAGGCGCTCTGGACCCCCACGGGCGAAGGCCTGCTCATGGCGTTGCAGGCGGCATGGCGCTGCGGCGATGCAGATCCGCTTGATGCCGCGCGGCACAACCCGGCGTTCGCGCTGCCGGTGTACACGCGCCTGTCGGACGCCGAGGAGAACGAGCGCATCCGCCTGGCGAAGAACGATCCCAAGAACCTGACGAGCGGCGTGCAGCCCGTGGACGAGGCGGGTCTTCGTCGCGACCAACGCACCACCATGAACGATACCGCCATCCTGAACGCGCGCGCCGACGAGGCGGGCATCGTGTACAAGCCCCTGGACGCCGCCCACGCATGCGACGTGGCAGCGATGGAGGCGCAGGTGATGGGCTCGGACGCGTGGAGCGAGGCCCTTGTGGCCGACGAACTGCCCCGGGCCGACCGCAGCTGGTGGGCAGCCTATGCGGCCGAGGGGCCGGACGGTAGTGCTTCGGGCGGTAGGGCGCAAGCTTCCCAAGCTGTCGACGGGGTGCGCGAATCCGCTTCCCGTGCAGAAGGAGACGGGCTGCGCCTGGTGGGTTATGCGGGCGGCTTGGTGGTAGACGGCCAGGTGCAGATCCTGAAGGTGGGTGTGGACCCCGCGTGGCGCCGCCGCGGAATCGCGGGCGAGTTGCTGGGCCGCGTTGCCGAGGACGCGCGCGCCCTGGGCGCTTCGCGATGCAGTTTGGAGGTGCGCCGGAGCAACGAGGGCGCCCAGGCGCTTTACCGGGCGTTGGGGATGGAGAGCCTGGGGGTGCGCCCGCACTACTACTCCGATCGCGAGGATGCCGTCATCATGGAGGGCCCGCTGCCTGCCGCCTCGCGCGATGTGGCCGGCATGCGGCTGCAGGTGGATGCGGCGCGCAGCTCGTCGGCCGCGTTCGCGAGCGCCGACGCTCCCGATGCGACGGGCGGCCCCCTACCCGCCGAGCACCCGCTTATCCTGGCTATTGAGTCCTCCTGCGACGAAACGGCTGCATCCATCGTGGACGGTGCCGGCGCGCTTGTCTCCGACGTGGTGGCCAGCCAGATAGACTTCCATGCCCGCTTCGGCGGCGTGGTGCCCGAAATCGCCAGCCGCAAGCACATCGAGGCCATCTGCGGCGTATGCGACGAATGCCTGGACGTGGCGGCGCGCAACCTGGGCGCGAGCCGCCTGCGTTGGCGCGACCTTGACGCGGTGGCCGTCACCTACGCCCCCGGCCTGGTGGGGGCCCTTGTGGTGGGCGTGGCCTTCGCGAAGGGGGCGGCCTGGGCCCTGGATGTGCCGTTCATCGGGGTAAACCACCTGGAAGGGCACCTGTACGCGAACAAGATCGGCTTTTCCGACTTCCAACCGCCGGCGGTGGTGTCGCTGGTGTCCGGCGGCAACACCATGCTGGTGTCTATGGAAGACTGGGGGCGTTACCGGGTGCTGGGGGCCACCATCGACGACGCGGTGGGCGAGGCCTTCGACAAGGTGGCCAAGGCGCTGGGCCTGGGGTACCCGGGCGGACCGGTCATCTCGCGCATGGCAGCCCAGGGAAACCCCGACGCCATCGCCTTCCCGCGTGCGCTTATGCACTCCCACGACCTGCGGTTCTCCCTTTCGGGACTCAAAACCGCCGTGGTGACCTACATCAACAACGAGCGCGCGGCAGGCCGGCCCCTGAACGTGCCCGACATCTGCGCGAGCTTTCAACAGGCGGTGGTGGACGTGCAGGTGAAGAAGGCCGCCGACGCGCTGCGCCAGACCGGTGCCCGCACCTTCTGCTTGGGAGGCGGCGTGGCGGCGAACCCGGTGCTGCGTGCGGCCTACGAGGCGATGTGCGCGAAGATGGGCGTGCGCCTGGTCATGCCGCCGCTTTCCGCCTGCGGCGACAACGCGGGCATGATAGCGCTCGTAGCCCTGGACCGCTTCCGCGACGGGAAGTTCTTCGCCCTTGACGCAGACGCCTTCGCCCATGCGAACCTGGAGGAACCCTACTAGGGCATGGCTGCCGGCTGGGCTTTCGGACCGAGAGCACAGCAGAGGAAAGAGGCTTAACGGGAAAGATGGCTGGGGCACCAGGATTCGAACCTGGATAGCTGGCACCAAAAACCAGAGTCCTGCCGTTGGACGATGCCCCAGTTCAGAAGCGCATCCTATCGTTGCTGCTCCCTGGGCGGGACGGCGAGGGAGATGGTGGGCCGTGAGGGGTTCGAACCCGCGACCTTGGGATTAAAAGTCCCCTGCTCTACCAACTGAGCTAACGGCCCATCCACAGTGCAACGCCCGTCGGGAGACCCGAGTCGGGCAAACGCGCAAGGATAGATTGTACCTGTGTGCTGAACAAGCGTCAATGCGCGAAATTCCCGCCCAGCCGTTTGCTCGCCATCCGAATTGCGCCCGTTTGCTGCTATGCTGGGCAGCGCCGCTTCGGATATGCGGAGCTTGTCTGCGGCTGAACGATAGAGAGGACGGAGGAGCCAGGCGGTGCGCGAGTCAACCCAGGTGGTATGGTTTTCCCCGCCGCACCCGGTGCGGGGGACGCTGCTTGCTGCTCTGGGCGGTACGTGCTGGGGGTTCTCGGGCACGGCGGCGCAGCTGCTTACGGCCGACATGGGCGTGCCCGTGGCCTGGATTACGCCTGTGCGCCTGTGCATGGCCGCCGTAGTGCTGCTGGCCGTGTGCGCGTTGAAATGCCCCGACAAGATGACCGCGCTGGTTCGCGATCGCGCCACCATGGGTCGCGTTGCGCTCTTCGCACTGCTGGGTGTGTTGTTCACCCAGTTCAGCTACTTATCCGCCATTGCCTACACGAACTCCGGCACCGGGACTATGATGGAGCGGCTGGGGCTTCTGCTCATCATGGGCTACACCTGCGTGCGCGCACGGCGGCTGCCCCGCGGACGGGAGGCGCTGGGTGTGGCCGTGGCTCTGCTGGCGGTGTTTCTCATGGCCACTCAGGGCGACCCTTCGACGCTGTCCATCTCTGCCGCCGGGTTCGGGTGGGGCCTCATGGCGGCTCTTGCCATGGCCTTCTACACGTTGCTTCCCGCGAAACCGCTTGCCAAGTACGGAAGTCTGGTGGTGCCGGCCTTCGCCATGGCTATCGCCGGGGTGGCGGCGCTTGGGCTCACGCGTCCCTGGACCATGGAAGTGAATGTGACGCCTCAGGTTATAGCGGTCATGGCGGCCATGGTGCTGGTGGGAACCGTGGGCGCCTACCTCATGTACCTGCAGGGTATCGCCGACGCGGGGCCGGTGCGCGCCAGCCTGGCCGGCTGCATGGAGCCGGTGTCGGCCATGGTCATCTCGGCGCTGTGGCTGCACACATCCTTCTCCGGCTTCGACGTGGTAGCGCTCGTGCTGATTCTGGCCATGGTGGTGCTGGTGACCGTGCCAAGCAAGCCGCAAGGGCAAAGCGGGTAGGGCCGCGAGCCTCTGCGGCACCTTCGCTTGCGAGAAGGGCCGTGGTCGTAGTTTCGTTCGCTGTGCGGCTCCATCGAATTGCAATAAGACTGCGCCGGGGAGGAGGTTGGGGCTACCAGCGCGTGCGGCGTCTGTCTGCTGCGCTCAGGGACGCGGGTCGGCGCCGAGAAGGTCGAACAGCTCATTGCGCGTGTGGATGTTGAGCTTCTGGTAAATGTGTCGCACGTGTGCCTTGGCGGTGCCGTTAGCGATAAGCAGCTCGCGCTCGATGATTCCCACGGTCTTATGCTGGGCAAGCAGGAGCAGCACTTCCTCTTCTCGTGCAGACAGCTTGTACTGGCGCGAAATCTCGGCACAGCGGTCTGCTAGCTCTTGCTTGCGGATCGCGGCGGCGCTATCCATGCCGCCAGACAAGAAATTGGCGCCCCAGCGGCTCGACAAGTCCCGCTCCGAGAGCAGAATGGTGGTTGCGACAACTACGGCGAGAACGGCAAGCAGCGAAACGGCCGCGCCTCCTCCGTCTCCGAGCAGGTTGGCGCTTTCCGCGACATCGGCCGTTGTCCGCCCGAGCCACATCGCGATCTGACGCACGCTGCGTTCGATGCCGAACAGCCAAATGGCCGATACGCCGAAGCGATAGCAGATATTGGCCATGATGAGCATGATGATGATCGACTGGGCCGTATAAGCTCCCGCCATGCAGAAGCTCGCGGCGGCTCCCTGCACATTGCCGAAGAGCGGCACGAGGGTAAAGGCGACGACTACGAGGGGAAGCGCTACCCTGTAGATGATGCTGAAGTCGAAGCGACCGCCCCGCAGCGCCACCCCTATGAACACTAGCGCAGCCACCGCCACGGTTCCCGGCGCCGAATGGGGGCCGAATGCGCCTTCGTACATGCCTCCCTCCATGAGGCCGTAGCCAAACGCGTAGGCGGCCATGAACAGCACTGCCTTCCACGGTATGGAGAACCGCATCCATGCGACGGAGGGAAGCTCAGGCGCCGGCAGGCTTTCGAACCCGCGCCAGGCAGCGATCAGTGATATGACGGGCAGCAGCGCGGTAAGTGCGAAAAGCCAGGGAAGATAGAACCCGCGGTAGACGTAGATGATAAGTGCTCCCACAACGATTGAAGCGGAGTAATACAGCGCTACGCGCAACGGATTCAAACAGCTGTACAGCTCGCTCCATACAAGGATCACCAGCGCAATGCCGACGCCTCCCAGGACGGCTGCTGGCACTTTTGCCAGCGAGGTGATGTCTGGAACCCAGCACGAAGCGAACATGAGGACGGTGGAGGTGACGAGCAACAGTCCGCCGAAAGCGAAGAGGAAGGGTTTGTTGAAGAAAGGGGAGATTTTGCGGGCGAGCAGCGTGCAGAAGATGGCGGTGGCCACCATGGACCAGTCGAACAAATCCCGGACGCTCAACCCCGCGACGCCGCCAAATGCGGCGGGAAAGCTCGTAAACGAGCCAACGAAGACGATCTCGATCCATGCGCGGTAGACGCCCAGGCCCAGAAATGCCAGAGGCACGAAGAACGATCCCCTGGGCCAGCGGAATCGTTCTTCGTGCGTCGCTTCTGCGTCCGGTTCGGCGGCTCGGGCGGAATCGGTGCCGGCTCGGTCTGTCTCGGTCACGGTGTCCCCATCTTCCCCAGAATCGGACATTGGCTTGGTCGGGTGCCGAAAACCCAGGTGAATGTTGAAATGATCGCTACCTACAGCAGATTATATGACAAAGGCGTCCGCCAGAAAGGGCCAAGGGCGGGTACTTTTGCCTGCGACTGCGAAAAAAAGAGGTTAAAGAGGGGGGTTATGGCGGTGCTTAGGGTGCAGGTTACGAAAGATAGCCCGATTGTTTCGCGGTCGGTCGATGCGGGCCCAGAAGCCTGCTGGCTAGACTGCTCTTAGCGGGCAGGCTGGAAAGCGAGCCTGTTCGGTGCTGCGGCAGCTCGGCTGCCGCTCGTTGTCGGTTCTACCCAAGGAGGGGAAATGACGAGTTTTTCTCGACGCGACCTGTTCAAGTTCGGTGGCGCTGCCGCCATGGGCGTTGCCGGTGTGTCCATGCTGGGCGCCTGCACGCCCTCGCAGCCCTCGGCTGACAAGGATGCCAAGGCTGTAGCGGCGGTTTCCGATGGAACGCTTCCGTTCTTCGTCAAGCCCGACCCCATCACCGATTTCGCCGACACTAAGGACTACGACGTGGTGGTCATCGGTGCCGGCGCCGCGGGCGTTCCTGCGGCCATCTCCGCCTTCCAGGCGGGGGCGAAGGTTGCTCTGCTCCAGAAGGAGGCGACGGCTATCTCCCAGGGCAACACCTGCGACTCCATCATCCTTGACGGGACGGCGCCGGGTGGTGTCGAAGCTGTGGTGTCGTTGGTGAACGCCGACTGCTGTCATCTGTCCGACCGCGACCAGGTGAGGCTGTGGGCCTACAACTCCGGCGAGGCTCTGAAGTGGCTGTGGGACATCGGCACGAAAGCCGGATGTCAAATGGTCGACTCTACGGCGAAATGGACCTCCAACATCGGCACCATCGACGGCTACGACGTGTCGTACTTTGCCTTCGACTTCGGCCCGAAACCCTACAACACTGGTAACGGTATGCGCGATATCGCCGATTGGGCCGAGAGCCAAGGCGTCGAGATTTTCTACTCCACACCCGCAGTCCAGCTCGCCCAGGACGATTCCGGGGCCGTAACCGGCGTCATTGCCGAAGGGGAAGGCGGCAACATCCTGTTCAACGCGGCCAAGGGCGTTATCGTGGCAACGGGCGATTACGAGAACAACGATGAGATGATGGCCTACTACGAGCCCGACATGGTCAACATCTACCGTAAGGAGCAGAACAAGACCGGTGACGGCCAGCGGATGATGGTATGGGCCGGAGGCTGTATGGAGGATGCTTGCGGATCGAAGGTGCAGCACGACTTCGACGCTGGTCCGGGCTCTATGGCCGACATGCCCTTCCTGGCGGTGAAGAACGACGGTACCCGCTTCTGCAACGAGGCGCGATGCGAGATGGCGGTCATGGGTAACTTCCTGAAGAGCGAAGATGACCAGGGCTGGTACACCCAGGTGTTTGACAGCAACTACATGACCGACGCCGAAGGTTGGCCTGGAGTAGCCTTGCCGCCCGAGGCGATGGCCAGCTACATGCCCGAGGTCGAGGGAGAGAAGACCGGCGTCTACGAGAGCCTCATCAACACCTTCTCGGCCGACACTCTGGAGGAGCTGGGGGAGAAGCTCGGACTGACCGATGTGGACGCTTTCGTGCAGACGGTGAAGCGCTACAACGAGTTGGCGAAGAAGGGCATAGACGAGGACATGGGCAAGCCCGCCAAGTTCCTGAAGCCCATCGAGCAGCCACCGTTCTACGGTATCCATCGCCACATTGGTCTGTCGACCATCATCCATGGTGTGAACGTGAACGCCGATATGCAGGTACTCGACAAGGATGGGCAGCCTATCGAGGGTCTCTTCGCCATCGGCAACTGCGCCGGCAACTTCTTCGGTAGCCCCGACTATCCTATGACGATACCCGGATTGTCGCTGGGCCGCGCCCATACCCAGGGCTATGTCGTGGGCCGGGCCGTAGCCAACAAGTAGGGCCGGCGCCTGCGGGCACTTCCCTTGCGGCGCATCCGCTGTCAGCGGGCGCATACGATGTGTTTGAGTGGTGACAGCCGTCCCCTACAGTGTGGGGGACGGCTGCTTTTCGCTAGCGGCTGCTGCTGGCGAGACGTTACTTCGCCCAAGCAGCTTCCAGGGCCTCGGGATTTATGCAGTGTTCGGGTGCTTTCCCTGACATCACGGCGATGGCGTTTTCGGCGGCGCGGGTGCGCAGCTCCACGGCCGACTCCTCGGACCAGTAGCCGTCGTGGGGCGAGAGCACCGTGTGCGGTGCGCGGCAGATGGGATGGCCGGGTGTGAGCGGCTCCTCCTCGAACACGTCCAGGCCCGCACCCCACAGCTTGCCGGCACAGAGCGCCTCGGCCAGGGCCTTCGTGTCCACAACAGCGCCGCGGGAGGTGTTGACCACCACGGCATCGGGCTTCATGGACGCGATGCGTTCGGCGCTCAGCAGATGGTGCGTTTCCGGCGTAAGCGCGGTGTGGAAGCTCACCACATCGACGGTTTTCAGCAGGTCGTCCAGGGCCAGGTAGGGGAAGTCCTCCGGCGTGCGACGCCCGGGAACCCCCTTGCGGTCCCATACCACCACGTCAAAGCCCAGCCCTCGGGCCTTGCGCGCCGCAGCCCGTCCGATTGATCCGTAGCCCACCACGCCGAAGGTGCGCCCCTGCACCTGGCCGAGCGGGCGGCGACGGCGAAAGTCCCAGGTGCCCGCCCGCAGGTCGGCATCGGTTTCGTTGATGCGCCGCAGCACTGCAAGCGCCAGCGCGATGGCATGGTCGGACACCACTTCGGTACCGTAGCCGGGCACGTTGCAGACCGCGGTGCCGTTTCTGGTGGCTGCTTCCACGTCGATGTTGTCCACGCCGGTACCGGTCTTGCTCACCACCTTGAGTTGGGGCAGCGCCTTGAACACCTCGGCGGTGTAACGTCCGTAGGAGGTGATGGCACCTAGGGCCCGCGCACCTGCGCCCGGCTGGCATTCGGCAGCTGAGCGCAGGTGGGCGACGATCTGCTCGGGCGCGCGGCAATCCCGGCCGTCGTAGCTGGCGAACGCGAGCCCGGCGCTTTCCACGAGCTTCCGCTCGAAGTCCGCGCCGCCGAAATCGTTGTCGGTCATGACGATGGTTGCCATAGCTGCTCCTTCGGCCGGATATGCGCTGCACAACCGGCATGTCGTGCATGCGGCAAGAAAGCGCGCGACTAGGACAAACGGTGTGTAATGCCTGGTCACGCGCTTTGTATCGAGATGCCGGTTGTGCGGTGTGCTGCGTACCTTGCGCGCCTACCTTACCACACCTGGATCTCGTGGAAGCGGCTTTCGGGCTTATCCCAAGCGAATCCGCCGTCCTTGCCGACGAACTTGTCCGCTACGTCCTTAAACGAGCAAGGGTTGGAAGGCTCAAGGCTGCCGGTGAGCGCATGGATGACCGTGTAGCGCCCGGCGTTGAAGCAGTGGCCGTTCGAATCGCCTTGCGGCCGCGACGGCTCGCGCAAATATGACGAAACGGTGGGAGTTCCAGGAATCTGAGTCGCGGGGGCTGAGTTTTTTTGGGAATCGGTTGCGCAGGTGGCGGGCAATGCTATTATGGACCCAGTCATTTAGCACTCAAAGTGCACGAGTGCTAGCAGTCGGGTTTACAAGTGGCTAACGATTTCGCATGCGAAACCCGCCATGGCTTCCAGGCGCCTAAGATTGGTCGGCGCCTGCAAGCGTAGGACATATCGCGGAATCGCTGCGGTTTCCCTCAGGCGAACTGCGGAAACGCTGAAGACCCTCTGTTGGTGCGGCGCTTGCGGTGCGAACGCGACGAACGTGCGTGATGTCGACGAAAGGAAGATCAACCATGAACCTGAAACCACTCGGTGATCGCGTGATCGTCAAGCAGGACGAGGCCGAGCAGACCACTGCCGGCGGCCTTCTGCTTGCTTCCGACTCGAAGGAAAAGCCCCAGAGCGGCGTTGTCCTGGCCGTGGGCGAGGGCAAGCTGGACAAGGACGGCAAGCTGGTGCCCGTACCCGTGAAGGTGGGCGACCGCGTGGTGTACGGCAAGTACGGCGGAACCGAGATCACCATCGACGGCGAGGACGTGCTCATCCTGCGTGCCGACGACCTCTACGGCGTCTTCGCGTAGCCGCCCGTTTCGCGGAAGGCGACCCCAGGCGCCTGCGGTGGCTTGAGCGACGCAAAAAGCCCTAACTCGGCCGCAGCGTGTAGCGCCTTTCGCTTCGAAGCTTGCTAGTGAGAAAAGCTTGGTATTGTTGAGGAAGGAGCCATAGAACATGGCTAAGGAAATCAAGTTCGAGTCCGATGCCCGCAGCGGCCTTGCTGCCGGCGTGAACAAGCTGGCCAACGCCGTGAAGGTGACGCTTGGCCCCAAGGGCCGCTACGTCGCCCTGGAGAAGTCTTACGGTGCGCCGGTCATCACCAACGACGGCGTGACCGTGGCCAAGGAAGTTGAGCTGGAGGATCCGGTCGAGAACATGGGCGCCCAGCTGGTGCGCGAGGTGGCCGTGAAGACCAACGACGTGGCCGGCGACGGCACCACCACTGCCACTCTGCTGGCCGACGTGATCGTGTCCGAGGGCCTGCGCAACGTGACCGCCGGCGCCGACGCCCTGGGCATCCGTCGCGGCATCCAGAAGGCCACCGACGCCGTGGTCGAGGCCATCAAGGCCGACGCCACCCCCGTCTCCACCAAGGAGCAGATCGCCAACGTGGGCACCATCTCCGCCGGCGACGCCGAGATCGGCGAGAAGATCGCCGAGGCCATGGAGGCCGTGGGCAAGGACGGCGCCATCTCCGTGGAGGAGAGCCAGACCTTCGGGCTTGAGATGGACATCGTTGAGGGCATGCAGTACGACCGCGGCTACATCAGCCCCTACATGGCCACCGACATGGAGCGCATGGAGGCCGTGCTGTCCGACCCGTTCATCCTGTTGACCGACCAGAAGATCTCCAACATCCAGGACATGGTGCCGCTGTTGGAGGACATCATGAAGACCGGCCGCCCGCTGTTCATCGTGGCCGAGGATGTGGAAGGCGAGGCGCTGGCTACCATCCTGCTGAACAAGCTGCGCGGCACCTTCAACTGCGTGGCCATTAAGGCCCCCGGCTTCGGCGACCGCCGCAAGCGCATTCTGGAGGACATCGCCGCAGTTACCGGCGCCCAGGTCATCGACAAGGACTTCGGCATGACCATGGCCGATGCCCGCGTTGACATGATGGGCCATGCCAAGACCGTGAAGGTGACCAAGGACTCGTCGCTGATCGTGGACGGCGCCGGCGACAAGAAGGCCATCGAGGACCGCATCAACATGATCAAGGCCGAGCTGGAGCGCACCGACTCCGACTTCGACCGCGAGAAGCTGCAGGAGCGCCTGGCCAAGCTTTCCGGCGGCGTGGCCGTGCTGAAGGTGGGCGCTGCTACCGAAAGCGAGCTCAAGGAGAAGAAGAGCCGCATCGAGGACGCGCTGCAGGCTACCCGCGCTGCCGTGGAAGAGGGCATCGTGGCCGGCGGCGGCGTGGCCCTGCTGGACGCCCAGCCCGCTCTTGACGCGGTGAAGTGCGACAACGCCGACGAGGAAGTGGGCGTGGGCATTATCCGCAAGGCTCTGGAGGCTCCTATCCGCGCCATCTCCGGCAACGCCGGCTTCGAGGGCTCCGTGGTTGTGGAGCACGTGAAGAACATGAAGAAGGGCGAGGGCCTGAACTGCGCCAACGGCGAGTACGGCGACATGATCGCCATGGGCGTGAACGACCCGGTGAAGGTGACCCGCACCGCGCTGCAGTCCGCTGCCTCCGTGGCCGCGCTCATCCTCATCACCGAGGCCACCATCAACGAGATCCCCAAGGATCCCGATCCGGCGGCTATGGCGGCCATGGCCGGCGGCGGCATGGGCGGCATGATGTAAGCTCCTAGCGCAGCATAGCTGACGTTTGCGGTCCCCGGCGTGGCGCAAAAGCCAACGCCGGGGCCTTTTCGTTCTCGGCTCTCGTTTTCGGCTTCCGCTTCTTGCGCCTGGTTTTTGGCGGAGATTCGGGGTTTGGCAAATTCCAGGACGTCTTGGCCGTGGTAAAACTGGCTCGATATGCGCATCCGGGTGCGTTTCGCCTGGAAAGCGGGCCGAGTGGGGCCGGGAAGGCTGTGGGCGATTTGCCAAACCCCGAATCTCTGCCAAAAAGGAGGATGGTCATGGGTGATTACGCGGACAGGGTGTTCGCGGTGGTGCGGCAGGTGCCCCGCGGGAAAGTGGCTACCTACGGGCAGATAGCGCGGCTCATCGGCACCCCACGTTCAGCTCGCTATGTGGGCTACGCTCTGCGCGGGAACCCCAGCCCCGGCCAAGATGCCAGCGACATTCCCTGCCATCGCGTGGTGTTCAAGGACGGGCGCATGGCCAGCGGTTTCGCTTTCGGCGGCGAAGAGGTGCAGCGCTCGATGCTGCAGGAGGAAGGCGTGGCCTTCGACGAAGAGGGCCGCGTGCTCATGGACCGCTTCCAATGGAGCGGCGCCCCGGCGGCAGGCGAGGGCGAGGCCGACGGCCGCGTGCCCCTAGGCCCGCCGCCCGACTTCGACTGGAAGGTCGAGCTGGGGGAGGACTAGCGGGTACAACCGTGCCTTGTGCCCGTGCTTCCGTGGGGTGCGCTCAGCCTCCTGCACTCTTTGGCGCTCAGATGTCGTCGGCTGCCTCGATTTATCCCACCATCAGGATGCTGCCGATGCAGAAGGCGGCGGTGACCAGCACCAGCATGCCTACGATGACCCAGGCCCCGGCGCGCCCCCAGTTCATGGTCCAGCCGATGCCGAAGCGCTCCGGTAGGAAAAGGCTGGGGTCGTTGCGATTCACGTAGAAGACGCCGGCCTTCCAGTGCTCGTCGTCGTCCGAGGCCAGGGGCGCATTGCGCTGGACCCGGGCGATGAGCCGCGCGCCGTTCTGCCCGTAGACCACGCCCACGGCTATGGAGGCGACCACGGCTATGAGCGCGACGGCCATGATGGGGATGACCAGCTGCTGCAGCGTGAACGTGCCGGCGAAGGAAAGCTCCATGAACGGCCCCAGCAGTCCCACCATCACGCCCAAGGCCACCATCAGGATGCTTTGGGCTCGGGCGAACATGCCGTAGGCCCAGGCAGTGGCCACGGGGGCGGCCGGGTCGCTGGCCTTCTTCGAATGGACGATGCCCCAATGGGACACGGCCATCACTGCACCTACGAACAGCACGAACAGCACGGGGAAGGCCGCCGTTGCCCACGATTTGTCGGCCCAGGTGCTCACCTGCCCGTTGAAGTCGTACTGCATGGGGATGCGATCGGGCATGGAGGGGTAGCAGATGACGGCTGCGACGGCGGTGATGCCGGCTATGGCCAGAAACAGCAGATCCCACTTCATCGAAATCGCGTGGGGCATAGGCTCGTCGCCCACCAGCGCCACGTGCGCCTGCTCGGTCGCGGTCCATCCCATCTGTTGCTTGTAGGCACGTACCTTTGCGCGGAAATACAGCATGAGCCCGAAGGACGCGACGCACAGCGCCATCAGCCCCACGGTGAAAACGGCGATGTAGCCGCCGATGCCGAAGGCCAGGTAGGTCGCCGTGGAGGCGGCCAGCGCCACAACGGCAAGGGCGACCGTCCACAGCAGGTAGCGGCGTTTGAGTCCCTTGAGGTACGGGTCGCTCGAGGCTGCATCGGGCACGGTGACGGCGAAGCACTCCCGCTTCGGCATGAGGTAGGGGGTGAGTGCCACCAGCAAGCCGGTCACCGCCGTGGCAAGGGCGAACACCCAGAAGAACGCGCCGGCGGGTTCGGAGGGGGAGAAGGTTATAGCGTCGATCATGGGATGCTCCTAATCTAGGATGTCCGGCGAGGCGCTTAGCCTCGGTCGCTTGCGGAGAATGCCTTTTCGGCCTGGGTGGCGGCGTGCTCTGCGAACGCATCCAGGCTGCCGCCGCGGGCGCGGAAGGCCAGGGCCAGGTCGAAGAGCGACTCGTCCATGCGCTCGTCTTCCAGGCGCGAGCGGGTGGAGGCTTGCTCGCCGGGGGTCGACACGACGGCACCGGAGCGTCCGCGCATAGCCACGTACCCTTCGTCGCGCAGCACCGCGTAGGCCTTGTTCACCGTGTGCAGGTTGATGCCCAGGTCTGTGGCGAGCGAGCGTACGGAGGGCAGCTTCTCGCCGGGAAGCAGTTCTCCAACGGCTATGCCTTCGACGATCTGATCGCGAAGCTGCTGGTATAATGGCTTCTCGGAGGTGCTGCTCACTCGAAGTAGCATTAGGGAGCCTCCTTAACATCTGCAAACAATGTTCTATTTGTTATATTAATAGTATAACAAATTAGATAGGATGTAAAGAGTGCTCGAGGGGAAGATCGCGGAGATACGCAAGGCGTTCGCGCCGTCGGCGGCGCTAGTGCTGGCGGTGTACAGCCTGTATCGGGTCATCAGCTTTTCCAGCTACACCACCAACTTCGCCACATTCGCCGAGCCGCTCGGCTACGTGTCGAACGGCCAGTTCATGATAGGGGCTGGCGTCGGCAATGTGGGCGCGTGCCTGGTGGTTCTGGTGCTGTGCGCAAGGCGCTGGCTCAAGCCTTTCGGTACCAACGCCACTGCTGCCTTGGCGGTTACCGCTGTCGTGTACGTGGTGAACGCCCTGTTTCCGGAGAAGCTCTTCGACGTGCTGTCCGCGGGCGGCTTAGGCGTTATCTGGGGCGTCGTCGTGACCGTGCTGAGCCTCTCCTGCGCCGAGCTGCTGGTTCCGGGGAAATCGCCGGTCGCCCCTATCGTGCAGCTTGCCGTTTCGGCGTTTCTCATGCCGTTCATCATCACGGGCTTCGACCTGTTCCCGCGGCCGTGGGGATCGCTCGTCTATGCAGGCGCGTGTGTGCTCGTTGCGGTGCTGATCGCCTGGGGTCGGCGCATCCAGAAGCCCGGCCCGTGCCCGCAGCGCCCCCTCGCCACGCTGCGGAAGACCCTGCGGGAGTCGGCCATCCCCATTCTTGCAGCCTCTTCCTTCGAGCTAGTGGTGGGGCTGGTGAACACCTATGCCAGCTTGAACAGGGATTCCTTCGTCATCGCCGACAACGCGCCGGTGTGGGGGCCTGCCATCTGCTCGGCGCTGGTCATCCTGTTCGTGTTCTTCACCAGCCGAGCGCCGCGTCAGGGCATCGTGTACAACGTGGTGTTTCCCGGCGTCATCGCAGTGTTCCTGCTGCTGCCCTTCTTCGGCGACCGCTTGTCCGCGCCGCTTTCCACGGTGATCTACTCGGCGTACTCCTTCACCATGATGCTTTCACTGTACTGCGTCGTCATCGCATGCCGCCGCAGCAACGACAGTTGTTACGGCATTATGGCTATCTACGGTATGAGCCGGCGGCTGTTCTTGATGGCAGGGTTGGCGCTGGGCTGGTACTTCGGCAACCTTACCGAGGGAGGCACCTTCGTGCGCGTCACCATCGTGTGCGTGGTGAGCGTCTACATCCTGGGGATGGTGGTGGGCCTGCGCAGCATCGTGGCCTCCCGGCGCCGCCAGCCGCAGCCGGAGCCCGTGGTGGTGGTCGAGCGCGTAACCGAGCGCGTGACCGAGACCTTCGAACAGTCAATGGAGCGGCGCGTGGACGAGCTGACCGAGCGCTACCAGCTGTCTCCGCGCGAGCGCGACGTGCTGGTGGGGCTTGCCCAGGGGCATACGGCTGCAGCCATAGCCGAGAGTCTGCATCTGTCTACTTCGACGGCCCAAGGCTACATCAAAAGCCTTTACGTGAAGCTAGGGGTGAACAAGAAACAGCAGGTCATAGACTTATTTAAAAGTTAACCATTTTTTGGGGGAGTCAAAAACCCTCCGCTTTCGTAGGATTTTCCGTGCAATTCCGCCCGGCGCCAGGACGGCGCAAACGGCCTTTGAAGGGAAGGATCGGTTCGGGCGGCACGACGTCTATGAATGGAGGGTTCATAATGACGCTTTCACGTCGAGACTTTCTGAAGATCGGTGGCGCTTCCTGCCTGGTGGCGGGTGCCGGTGCCCTGGCCGGCTGCTCCCCTGCGGGCGAGCAGAAGGCTACCGAGCCGGTCTCCGCTGGCGCCGACACCGGCGAGGGACTGGCGGGTTACGCCCCGGTCAACTTCACCGAGGAGACCGAGATCTTGATTATCGGCACCGGCTACGCCGGACTGGGCGCCGCCATGGCCCCGGCCCTGGCAGGCAAGAAGATCGTCATGGTGGACAAGCAGGTGCAGCCCGGCGGCGACTCCGCCACCTCCTGCTGCTTCATGTTCGCCAACGGCACCGAGCTGCAGAAGGCAGCCGGCAACACCACCACCATCGAGGATGCGTGGGAGGCTGCCAAGGAGCGCCAGCTGAAGGGCCACGAGGGCGTTGAGTGGTACGAGGAATGGGCCAAGGGCAAGTACTTCGCCATGACCAAGTTCGTGGACTCCGCCATTAACGACTTCGGCGCCAAGTACCAGGCTCCCTGCACCGCCGAGGAGCTGCCGCGCCTGTCCGCCACCGTCATCCTGCCCGAGGGCGGCATCGGCACCGGCGGCCCGAACCTGATCGTGCCCATCAGCGCCAAGCTCAAGGAGCTGGGCGTGGAGACGAAGCTCTCCCTGCGCGCCACCAACCTCATCAAGAACACCGAGGGCGCCGTCATCGGCTGCCGCTTCCAGGACGAGAACAGCGGCAAGATCACCGACATCAAGGCCGACGCGGTGGTTCTGGCCACGGGCGGTTTCGCCGACAACGGCGAGATGGTGGCCCAGTACCTGCCCGCCTGGGCCAACATCGGCCAGATGGTGCACGGCTGCGTGGGCGAGGGCCACAAGATGGCCGTGGCCGCCGGCGCCAAACTGGACGGTATGGACACGTCGTTCACCTACTGCAACCTGATGGGCGACATCCCCAACTGCACCACCTGGGGCTACTGGACTCCCGTCCTGCTGGTGCTGCCCAACGGCAAGCGCTTCATCGAGGAGGCCCAGTCCCACGACGCCGCCCAGGCCGCGCTGGACAACGGCTACACCCAGTGGTGGTCCATCTTCGACCAGCGCGCTTTCGATGCCCGCGCCATCGGCACCTCCGTTGAGGGCAACATCAAGACCCACGAGGACGTGTACGTGAAGGCCGACACGGTGGAAGAGCTGGCCGCTGGCATGGACGTGCCGGTGGACAACCTGGTGGCTACCTTCGACCGCTACGCCGAGCTGGTTGCCGGCGGCGAGGACACCGACTTCGGCAAGAAGGCGTGGCTGGACACCCTGCAGCCTCCCTACCACGCGCTGAAGCTGAACGTGTGCCGCTACAAGACTTCCGGCGGCCTGGTGGTGGGCCCCAACAACCTGGTGCTCGACACCCAGGACCAGGAGATTCCCGGCCTGTACGCCTGCGGCGCGCTGACCACCGAGTCCCGTGCGAGCGTTTCCACCTGCATGGCCACGGGCTACTTCGTGGGCGAGAGCCTGGCGGCCCTGTAGGGACGTGCTTTTCGCGGGCGCGGCGCCGCGTTCGGCAGCCTGCGCCATGGATGGTCCAACGGCCGCATGCGGCCTGAGGATACGGGGCTATCCCTAGGCCCCGGGGAGGGACGGCTTCGGCCGTCCCTTTTCTTCGGTGTTCGCAGAGTTGGGGTTTGAATGAAGATAGCGGCCCTGCGGTTCGCGTCCACTAGAATGGCGCGCCATATACAGGACCAAGGAGTGAAAACCCCTATGCTGCAGGATATGAACCGCCACTTCACCATGGGCGGCCTTATCAAGTTCACGCTGCCCACCATCGCCATGATGATCTTCACCTCGCTCTACAACGTGGTGGACGGCATCTTCGTTTCCAACTTCGTGGGGAAGACGGCGCTGGCCGCCGTGAACCTCATCTGGCCGCTCATCATGATCTTCGCCAGCGTGGGGCTCATGATGGGCGCCGGAGGCAGCGCCCTCATCGCCAAGACGCGCGGCGAGGGGGACGATGCGCGGGCGAACCGCTACTTCTCGCTCGTCGTGGTGTTCACGGTGCTGCTGGGGCTGGTGCTGCTGGTGGTGGGCCAGGTGGTGATGGTGGACGCCATGGCGCTCATGGGCGCCGGCGGCCAGCTGCTAGACGAGACCGTGGTCTACGGGCGCATCGTCATGGCGGCGCTGCCCTTCTTCGCGCTGCAGTTCGCCTTCCAGACGCTGTTCTCCACGGCGGGCAAACCCATCTACGGCTTCTACGTCATCGTGGCGGCGGGACTTACCAACGCCGTGCTCGACGCTCTGTTCATCTGCGGTTTCGGCTGGGGCCTGCCCGGTGCCGCCATCGCCACGGCCTTGGGCCAGGTGGTGGGCGGCGTGGTGCCGATCGTGTACTTCTGCCGCCGCAACTCAAGCTTCTTGCGGCTGACGAAGCCGAGGTGGGAATGGCGCCCCATCGGGAAGGCCTGCGTCAACGGTGTTTCCGAGCTGGTGTCTAACGTCGCCATGAGCGTGGTGGCCATGCTCTACAACTTCCAGCTGCTGTCCTACATCGGCGAGGACGGCGTGGCGGCCTACAGCGTCATCGGATACACCGCCATGATCTTCAGCGCCATCTTCATGGGTTACGCCACCGGCGCATCTCCGCTGATGAGCTACCAGTACGGGGCGAAGAACCATGCCGAGATGCGCAGCATTCTGCTGAAGAGCCTGGCGTTCGTGGGCTCGCTGTCCGTGGTCATGTTCGTGGCGGCGGAATGCCTGGCGCCGGCGCTTTCGGCCATCTTCGTCGGCTACGACCCCGAGCTCCTGGAGTTCACGGCCAACGCCTACCGCATCTACGCCGTGGCGTTTCTGCTCATGGGCATCCCCATCTACGGCTCGGCGTTCTTCACCGCGCTCAACAACGGCCTGGTCTCGGCGCTCATCGCGTTTCTGCGCACCATGCTCTTCGAATGCGGCGCCGTGCTGCTGCTGCCGTTGGTGCTGGGGCCCGATGGCATCTGGTGCTCGGTGTTCGTGGCCGAGGCTGCGGCGGCCGTCATCACGGTGCTGTTCATAGTGGGCCTGCGAAACGTCTACGGCTATGGGCGAAAGGCGGCCCGCAAGTAGGCGAGGCCTCAGGGCGGCGCCCTTAGAACGGGTCGACGTAGAGGCGCATGCCGTTGGGCAGGCGCACGAAGCCGGCCTGCTGCAGCAGTGCCGCGGTGGGAGTGGCAAGGACCGGGCAGGCGTTCACGGTCTCCACCACCAGCTTCGTCCGTGCCCCGGTCGATCCGCGCCGTTTCGCCGCCGCCTTCTCGCGGGCGACGAGGGCGCGCAGGCTTCGCAGGATCAGCGCGTCGTCGTCTGCGAACAAAAGCAGGCTCTTCAGGCCGGGAGCCGCCCAGAGCACGGGCGCGCCGTCGGCGATGGCCACCGCGGCTCCCTCGCGCCGGTTGGGCTTGGCGGCCGGCAGTGCCGAGTCGATAGGCGCTGTGTCGCCGACGGCCGTTTCGCTGACGGCGGGCCAGGGGATGCCGGCGCCGAAGAGGTTTGCCGGGTCCTCGGCGTCTAGCACGACCGCTTTCCGGGCGCTTTCGGTTGCCGTCGGCCCGCCGGCTGGATTTCGGCTGGCATCGTCGCAGCTCAGCGCCGACTGGATATCGCGCAGGCGCTCGACGACCTCTCGCGTGGCGAACTGGGCGGGCCCCAGCCCGTCCACGAACATGCCGCGCGCCACCTCTCCGGCCGCCTCCATCTGCCGCAGCACGGGCATGAGGCTGTCCAGGCCGCCTGGAACCCCTGCGGCCAGAGCGATGTCGCGGCTGACTACGCCGTAGCGGTCGAGCAGCGATTCCGCAGTTCCCAGGGCCTGCAGGGTGCTCGAGGCCTCGCAGGGGGCGAGCAGGCTCCATCGACCTGCGAAGGCCTCCCGGAACGCCGAGCGGGCATAGGCGCGCGTCGCCGCTGCAGCGCGGGCTTCGGCCTTCGCCTCGCGGTAGCGCAGGCTCGTCCGGCGGCTTGCGGCGCGACGGGGCGCTGCAGCCTCGCGACCACCCCCGGCGCTCTCTCCCGGGGCCGGCAGCTCCAGGGCGCGGGAGAGCCGCTGCTCGTCGGCGCGGGGCAGGGAAAGCCCGTCGTTCGTAGCTTGGCCGGCCCATGCGAGCCCCATCAGGGTTCTTGCGACACGCGCCTGGTCGGCGGTGTTTTCCGGAGCCTGTCGGGCCAGCGCTTCGACAAGCTCGGAGAAGGTCAGCGGCCCGAAGGCCGCCAGCGCATGGCGAATCGCGTGGCCCAGGGTCTGCTGCGGCGGACTGTCGGGAGCCTGCGATTCGGGCATGGAGGCGGCATCGGGCGCGTCGAAGGCGTTACAGGGAAGCGGCGCCAGCGGCGAGTCGGTGGGGAAGAAGGCTATCTGCCGGCGCTCGTTTCCAACCCAGAGCACCTCGCCTGCGGCAACGAGCTCGTCCAGGAAGGCGGGGCGGTAGCGGGCAACCCGGGCGGGAAGCACCACCTCGTCCCAGGTTCGCATGGGCAGAAACACGCCTTCGAACTGGGAAATCACCTGAGCAGTGCTCTCTGCGCCTTCCAGGGCTCCCTCTACAGTGCCGCCGTCTGCGCCCTGGCGCTCCAGCAGCTGCGCGACGAAGGCCGCCGAAGACACCGGTTTCACCTTCTCGCGGGCGGCGGCCAGGCTTGCGGTGCGTAGGCGCCCCAGCACGTCGAAGTCTGCCCAGCATCCGTCTCCCACCTCCACGATGCGGCGTTCAGCGGCAAGGCGTGCTACGGCCTCTGCGATCGGTTCGCTGCCAAGCCCCAGATGCGAGGCGGCGTCGGCGGGCTTCCAGAGGGCATGGGTGCGCGCGAACCGGGCAAGCAGGTCGTCCAGCGTCTTCGTCTCTGCGCTCTGGGGCGCGTTGTCGTCGGCGCTCCCTAGCCACGGAGGGGTTTCCAGGGCCACCACCCGGGCAAGGCGACGCCCGTCGTCGGCCGCGATCCAGCACGATCGCATCCCCAGGTTCGCCCTGAAGGCGCGCCGCTGCGATTCCAGCGACGCCACGGCGTCGGCTGCTTCCTCTTTTCCGCCCCGCAGCCGCTGTCCCAGCTCGTCTTCGGTTAAGGGCCCCAGCTCGTGCAGCAGGTCGAAGGCCCCTTCGGCGCCCCGCGCTCGACGCTGCTCGCTTACGTGCTGCAGGTCGGCTTCCATGCGCCCGATCGCGTCCGCATCCAGCAGGTCCTTCGCGGGGATTGCGCCTTCCCCCAGCAGCTCGGCCAGTAGGCGGGGGTCGACGGTCAGCAGCGAGGCCTTCCGCTCGGCGTGGGGCATGTCGCCGTCGTAGAGGTGGTCTGCCACGTAGCCGAAGACGAGCGCGGCGGCCAGCGGGGAGGGGACGGAGGTTTCGGAGCAGGTCATGGCGATGCGCCGCTGCTGCAGGTCGGTCATGATGCGGTGCAGCGCCTCCATGTCGAAGACGTCCGACAAGCACTCCCGCAGCGCCTCGGCCAGAAGCGGGAAGCCTTCCTGGCGCCGCGCCGCCTCCAGCAGCTGGCCGCCCTGCAGTCGCTGCTGCCACAGGGGCGTCCTCTTGCCCGGGGCCCCGCTCGAGGTGAGCAGCGCCCGGGCTGCGCACTCGCGGAACCGCGCAGCGAACAGCGACGTGGAGCCTGCCAGGTGCCGAACGGAAAGGCCCAGCTCGTCGGGGTCGAAGAGGAACAGCTCCGGCCCGGGCAGCGTGTCGGCGGTAAGGGGGATGCGCACCACGATGCCGTCGTCGTTGGCAGCTGCGTGGGCGTCGAAGCCCCAGATGCTTTGTGCCCGTTCGGAAACGGCCAGGGCCCAGGGCTCGTGTACCTTGCGTCCGAAGGGGGAGTGCAGGATGACGCGCCAGTCCCCCGTTTCGTCCTGGCAGCGCTCCACCACCAACGTCTTGTCGGTGGGCAGCGCTTTCGTGGCGCCGATCTGCGCGTACAGCAGCCAGGCCAGGTTGTTGCGGGCGTTTCTGTCAAGCCCGAGCGCCTGCAGCTGCTCGTCGAAGGCCGGCTCGAAGCCTTCCCGCCGCCCGTCGGCCTTGTCGTCGGCCTGACGGAGCGCCGCCGCGCACCGGCGCAGGAAGGCACCGCGGGCGTAGCCGGTTTCCGCAGGCCGGGCCGGGGCTTCCCCGTGCCAGAAGGGCAAGCGCGCGCTTCGGCCCGGCGCCGGCTGCACCACCACCCGGTCGGCCCCGATCTCGGCGATCCGCCAGGTGCTCGTTCCCAGGGCGATGATGTCGCCCACGCGCGATTCGTGGACCATCTCCTCGTCGAGCTCTCCTACGCGCTTGCGCCCCGATGCTCCTTCGCCTTCGGGAAGCACCACGGTGTAGGTGCCGCGGTCGGGGATGGTGCCGGCGTTGCTCACGGCAAGCCGCTGGGAAAGGGGTCGCGCGGTAATCCGTCCGGTTTCGCGGTCCCACAGGATGCGGGGCGAGAACGCGGTAAGGTCGCCGGACTCGTAGCGGCCCGCCAGCATGGCCAGAACGCTTTCGAAGGAGTCTTTGCCCAGATGATCGTAGCAGGCGCTTCGCCGAACCGTCGCATACCACTCGTCGGCCAGCAGCCCGTCCTCGGCGGATGCTGCAGCGGCCACGGTCTGCTGCGCCAGCACGTCGAGGGCGTTCTCCACCAGGTACGTGGCCTCGATGGCGCCGGCTTCCATGCCCTCGGCCATCACGGCGGCGTCGATGAGTTCGGTGCGGATGCGCGGGTACACGATGCCGGCGGAGCGGCCGCCCACCTGGTGGTTCGCCCGGCCTACCCGCTGCAGCCCCGAAGCTACGGAAAGCGGCGGGGCGATCTGGATCACCAGGTCCACCTCGCCCATGTCGATGCCCAGCTCCAAGCTTGAGGTGGCCACGACGCAGGGCAGCTCCCCGGCCTTCAGCCGGCGTTCTATCTCCTGGCGCCGCGCTTTCGCCACCGACCCGTGGTGAGCTTTGGCAATCACGGCGTCGGAACCGCGGGCCAGCTCGGTGGAAGACCCCATGGACGAGCGGTAGGTTTGCCCGCCCGTGCCGTCCGCGGCGCTGCCGGCCTCGCTCCACCATCCGGCGCTTTCGCTGCGAGCTGCCGGGAGGCCCTGGCGTTCGGCGAACAGCTCGTTGAGGCGTGCGGTGAAGCGCTCGCAGAGGCCGCGCGAGTTTACGAAGACGATGGTTGAGCGGTGGGAGAGAACCTGGTCGAGCACTTCCGACTCTATGTAAGGCCAGATGGAGACCGATCCTGTGCGGGTGTCGGGCGAGGTGCTGCCGTCGGTTCGGCCGGCGCGCGCCTTCAGCGGGTCGCCCTTGCCCCGGTAGGCTTTGGCTTTCATCGGGTCGCCTCGCCCGTTGAACCCGCCGAAGCCGCCCTGCCCTCCGAAAGCGGGGACCGCGGCCATGTCGGCAACGGGGACGCGGACGGTGAGGTCCAGGGCCACAGCCGCGTCTTCGGCGACGATGACTACCGGGCGCGCGCCACCCAGGAATCGGGCGATGCTTTCGCGGGGTCGAACGGTGGCTGAGAGCCCTATGCGCTGGGCCGGGCGCTCGAGCAGGTCATCCAGGCGTTCCAGGGAAAGGGACAGGTGCGCGCCCCGTTTGCTGCCGGCGATACTGTGCACCTCGTCCACGATGACGGTTTCCACGGTTCTCAGCACCTCGCGCGATTGGGAGGTGAGCATGAGGTACAGCGACTCGGGCGTGGTGATGAGTATGTCGGGCGGCCGCTGCTGGATGCGCCGGCGTTCCTGCGCGGTGGTGTCCCCGGTGCGCACGGCGGTGGTGACCGCGACGCCCGATGCCAGCTCCATAGCCGCCAAGGGCCGCTCCAGGTTGCGCTGCACGTCGGCACCGAGCGCTTTCAGGGGCGAGATGTAGAGGATGCGCACGCCGGCGCGCCTCGGCGCCGGTTCGGGCTGCGACTTCTCCTGGACGATGCGGTGGATGGCGAAGAGGAAGGCGGCCAGGGTCTTTCCCGAGCCGGTGGGCGCGATGACCAGCGCGTTCTTTTCGGTACTGATGGTTTCCCAGGCCAGCTCCTGAATGGCGGTGGGGCCGGGGAAGGACGATTCGAACCAGCGGCGCACAGGCTCGCAGAAGCCGCACGGCCAAAGGACGTTCGGATTGCCGGCCGCCTTGTTCATGGTGGGGCGCTATCTGCCCAGCAGGTGGCGGAATGCCGCCACGGGGTGCTTCGTGATCATGCGGGGGCCGGCGTAGCGCATGACGGCGCGGATCTGCTCGCGCTCGTTGGGGCGATAGCAATGGTAAGGGCACTGGTCGCAGCTGGTTTTCGCGGCCATCTGGCGGCAGCGCTCGGTGCGCGTCACGCTGTAGTCGTCAACGGCCTTGCAGGCGGGACAGACCGGCTCGCCGCAGAAGGCGGTTTCGGTGCGCTCTTCGGCCGGGTGGTTTCCTGCGCAGTACAGGGCGACCATCTGGGAGATGGTGCGCTTCTCGCGGCTGCGACGTTTCGCGATGGGGGCAGAGTCGCGGGTGAGGTTCTGTTCGTTCTCGGTCATGGCGCGAGTATAGCCAACCTCCTTCAGGCGCCCGAAGCGCATGTCGGCGTGTTCACAGAATAGCCGTAGCCGATAGTGCAGCGCTTCGGCTTCGCTTCCTGCTTCGTGTCGGAGCTGCGGCCTTATGGGAGATCGCCGCCATGCGCCCGCAAGCAGGCTGGATGCTGTGGTACGACACCCCCTGCCGGGCGATGGGGCCGGTCGACGGGGAGGCGCCTGTCCCGCGTCGCGCGAAAGCCTGCCCGTCTCTTTCCTTCTGCGCGTGCAAGGTTTCTGCGAGAACGGGACGCTGCCGATGCAAGGGCCGATGTCGCCGGCCGTTCGATTTCTGCATGAGCTACTGCTGCGGCGAACGGGGATTCGGCATGAGCCGCTTCGCGCGCGTCGCACCGTGGCGCTGCTTCGGAGAGGGCGGCGCGCGTAGCCCCCTGTCATGGGCTTGCCAGCCGTTGTCTGTAGCATGGGGTCAGGCGGCCGGACTGGCCGGTTCGGTTCGGGGCGATGGGAAAGGCGGGGCGTATGGACGAGACGAGAGCGGGGCGATTGCCAGACGACGGGCCCGTGGGGGATTGCCGCGGAAACGGGAGGGGCCACCCGGTGGGGCGAATCGCAAGCTTCCTGCTTACCGGGATGCTGGTGGTCTTGGCGGCCATCGCTCTGCTGTGCTGGGGGCCGCGCTTGTTCGGTTGGACCACGTTCGGCGTGGTGTCCAACTCCATGGCACCGTCGCTCTGGGCGTGCGATCTGGCCTTCGTCGACCAGACGGTGCAGCCCGAGGCCATGGGGATCGGGGATGTGGCGGTGTTTCACCTGGCCGATGGCAAGGTGTGCGGGCATCGCATCGTGGAGGTCGACCGGCAGGCGCGCACGTTCACGACCAAAGGCGACGCCGTTGCCATCCAGGATGCCGCACCCGTGTCCTTCGACCGGGTGATCGGGCAGGTGAAGGGGTCGATGGCCTTCGCCGGAGCGCCCCTTGTGGCCTATCAGAACCACAAGTGGCTCTGCGTCGGCGTCCTGAGCGTTGCGGTGGTGCTGCTCTTCGTGGTTGCCACGGCGCTTGGGCCCCCGCGTTCGGCGAAGCGGCCATCTGGCGAGCCTGGCGGCCGAGGGTGGCGATTGGGTTCGGTTCGAGAGAGCGGTTGCGAGAGAGGGGTATGACCATGCGGAACGTCAGCAAGGAGAAGGACCCGTTCAAAAAGACGGAAAACCAGGAGGCCCCGGCATCGGCCGAGGGGTACGGCGGGCGGATGGGAGATGAGACGTCGCCGGCAAGCCTGCAGCGCCGCCGCCGGATGCCCCGCCTGCGTCCCCGGGCGTTCGTTCGGCCGGTTGCGGCGGTTTCCCTGGCGGCGGCCATAGGAGCCGGCGGCATGTTCTCGTACTTCACCGACGAGGACAGTGTGGACAACGTGCTGAGCGTGGCTTCGGACAACCTGAGCATCCAGGTGGTGGAGCAGCAGTGGGGCCAGCTGCCCGACGAGGACGGAGACGGCATACCCGACGCCGCCCAGAACATGCTGCCGTTGCAATGGGTGGTGAAGGACCCGAAGGTGGTCAACGGGGGCACCGACGGCGTGGGAGCCTACGTCATGGCCCGGGTGTCGGTGCCCGTGGCCGACGTGTCCTACCGGGACGACGAGGGCAAGACGGTGCAGGGTAAGGACGTGGAGCTATTCTCCTACCAGGTTTCATCCGACAAATGGTCGGAAGCGGGCGCTCCGGTGGTCGAGGACGGCTACGCGGTGCACAGCTATCGGTACGCCGACATGCTCGCCCCGGGCCAGGAGACGCCGGTGCTGTTCGATCGCATCTCCCTCATCAACCTGGTGGGCGGTCAGGGCCAGGCGGGCGAGAAGGTGATCAACGTGACCGCCGTGGCCATTCAGGAGGAAGGGTTCGCCACGGCAGACGAGGCGTGGGATGCCTACGAGGCGCAGAAGCGCGCGCTGGACGCGGCCGATGCGCAACCGGGCGAGAAGGCGTAGGTGGGGGCCATGGTTGCGGTATCGCGTCCTCGTATGCGGGGCTTCCTTCGGCGTTCGGACCCTTCCGGCTATCTGACAAGGCGCCAGTTCGGCAAGGCAGGCCTGGCCGTGGCAGCGGCAGCGGCCATAGGGACGCCGGGCATGTTCAGCTACTTCTCCGACGAGGATACGGCGCAAAACCGCCTGTCCGTAAGCCCCGATTTGGACATACAGGTGGTGGAGCCGTCGTGGGTGGAGGAGGACGCGCGCCACATGAAGCCGGGCCAGACGGTGCCGAAGGACCCCGCCGTGCTCAACCGGTCCGCCGCGGCAGCGGGCTGGGTGTTCCTGGACATCTTGGTGCCCATGGCCGAAGTGGTGGTGTTCGACGATGAGTCGGGAGAGGTCAGCGATGATGCGGCCAAGGAACTGTTCTCGTTTCAGCTGCGCGAGTCGCCTTGGGTGCCCATGAAGCAGTTCCAGACCATGACCGACGGCGGCCTGGTCAAGGTGTACCGTTACGCGTGGCCCGAGCCGCTGGCGCCCGGCGAGCAGACGCCGCCAGTGTTCGCCCGGATCACCCTTGCGAACTTGGTGAACGACCAGGGCCAGGCGGGGCGGCACGTGGTTGGCGTCGTGGGCCGCGGCATCCAGGCCTTCGGCTTCTCCACGCCCGAGGAGGCTTGGGCGGCACTCGGGATCGTGGACGAGGAGTACGTGGAAGAGCCGCCCCACGAGCAGGTCGACGTCGCGACCGTTCGGCTCTCGAATGCCCCCGGGGGCTCCTACGCAGCGAACAGCGCGCTAAAGTTCTACAAGCATAGCGAGGCTCCGTCTGTCGGCCAGACCGTCGTCGTCAACGCCACCGCCGGAAGCGGCCGAGTCCTCTCCGTCGTCGAGGACGTCGAGCCGATGAAGGCTGGCGACGGGGTCTCTCCGCTCACCGACACCCCGGCCGCCATTTCGTGCATCGATATGTCCGAGAAGGTCATCCCCGAAGACATGTCGTACTGGTTCTCGGGCATGCCCGAGCTCTACGAGGTGGATCTCACCGGCCTTGACACGCGGAGGATGGCCGAGATGGACGGAACGTTCAGCGGCAGCGACATCAAGCCGCTTCTGTCGAGTGCTGGCGTAGACGTGTGCGAGGCGACGGCGAGCACGATCGTTCCGGACATCTTCAGGCAGAGTCGGCCCTTCGTCGTGTACATCGAGAAGGATGGGCGGGTCGAGATGAGATTTACCCTTTCGACCGACGTAGAGCTCTTGGGTGGCGAGTACCAGGGCTTCAGCATTCTCGAAACGTACGGAGGCGAATGGACTGCTTGGGACTTGCGGCAGGACAGCGAACTGTGGGTATGGAGCTGGCCTTACGAAATAGGGTCCGGCTATTGCATGGACATCTGGCCGAGTTACGATGCGGCAGTAGCTGCAGGTCGGCTCATCCCCGATGCTTCTTCTCTCAAGGGGTTCAACGCCAACGGCAAGTTTGATGCCCTGAACGAATCGGTAAAGAGGGTCTCGTTTGACCGCCCCATGAAATTCGTCGAGATGGGGCGGTGGTTCGCTCATGTCGGCGATTGCGCCTTCGATTGGGCGAACTTGGACACGAGCTATTTGCAGATAGTCAATATGACATGGGCTTACGCCACTGGAGCAGAACTTGACCTGTCGGGACTGGACCTATCTTCCTGTAAGATCGCCACCAGTGCATTTAGCCACTGCAGCCTATCCAGCCTTATCCTGCCCGAAGGCCTGAACTCTTCCTTGCGGGTCGCCTCGAGCATGTTCGAGAGCGCCGACATCGCCAAGGTCGACTTGGGCGGTTTCTCCGCGGCCAACGTCGTGGACATGGCCTACGCCTTCGCCGGCAGCGACCTTGCGGGCTTTAACTTCGGTGCCTTGCGTCCGGCAAGCCTCGTTTACGCGAACAGCATGTTCTCCCAGTGCGCGGGCCTTGCGGGAAGCGACCTGTCCGCCTACGACATGTCCCACGTGCAGACCTGCGAGAAGATGTTCTATGGTCGCCAGTTCCTGGGCGAGGCGAGCGCCCCCTCGCGGATCGTCGGCTGGAACCTCTCCAGCTGCAAGGACCTGTCCCAGATGTTCTTCGGAGCCTGCCTGCCCCAGGATGCCGACTACTCGTCCTGGAGCTTCTGCCAGGCAATCGACACGGCCGACAAGATGCTGTCGCAGGCCGGGATAGTGGCTGACTGGGGATACTCGAAGAAACTGTCGCCCGGCGTGGCCGGCTGGGGCTGGGAGACGCTTGCGACGGCGTCTATTGCGGACTACAACCCTGCCGCGACCTTGCAGCCCCTTGCCGAGTACTTGGGAGATAGCTTCGGGGTGTGGAACTGCCCCGCCGGTTGGAAGGTTGCCTAGAGGGGCGCATGGCCGGTTCGGCTCGGGGGCGTTCGAGCGCAGGATGACGCGACCTAGGAGGAGAGGAGGTGAACAATGGAGATGCTGAGGGAATGGGGAGAGGTCGGCGAATGGCCTGTTGAGCTGTGGAGAAATGATGAAGCGACGCACTCGGTGCAACAAAAGAGCCGCCGTCGTACTCTTATGCACGAGACGTCTTTTCAGGAAGCAAAGGTGGGTGCCATGGACGCAAACGCGTTCGCGGAACGCTACGGCGCGATCTACCGCGACCTCTACCGTTACGCGCTCTGCGTGATGGGAAACGTCGCGGATGCCGAGGACGCGGTGGGCGAATCGGTGCTGGCGGCCTACAAGGCCAGGGATAACCTTAAGAGCGAGCAATCGTTCCGCTCGTGGGTGTTCCAGATAACGGCCAACGAGTGCCGTCGCCGGCTGAGGGCCCGCACGGAGGTGGTGGCCGTCGTGCCCGACGAGCCGGATAGAAGCGACGGCGACCTCGACCGGACCGACGCTATCTGCGTCCGCGAGGCGCTAGCGGCGCTGCCCGAGGAGGACCGTACTGTGGTGGCGTTGGCGGTGGTGGGCGGTTACAGCAGTGCCGAGATAGGCATCATGCTCACTATGAGCCCTAGCGCCGTGCGCTCGCGCAAGAAGCGCTCCTTGGCCAAGCTCTCCGTTATGTTGAAGGATGTGACGGCATGACCAGCGAAGAAGACCAGGCAGTCATAGACGCCATGCTCGACCAGCTCGAGGATGTCGCGGTACCCGAAAGCCTGCATCCCGATGCGGTGCGAAAGCGCTTGCTGGCTTTGGAGCAGGCAGAGAGCCCTGCGCCTGCGCATGTCCCCGGTGCGGGCGAGTCTGTGCGGGTGATCCGTGGCGCGCGGGCTCAGGATCGTGCGACCCCTGAGCCTCGCCGCCGCCAGGGGCTTCCCCGTCGCCTTCTAGTCGCCGCCAGCGTTGTGCTTGCGCTGGGGGTGGGAGTGTGGGGGCTTACGGCGATTGCCGGCGCGGGTGGCACCGGGCTCGGGATGGCCGGATCGCAAGACGGCGAGCCGGGCTTTGCAGCCGTCAAAGATATCCTTACCCAGGAAGTGCGCGACGACCTGCTCGCTGTGGAGGAGGCTGCGCGCCAGCCGGGGTTGGCTGCCGCATCGTCCTACGGCGAGATCCGCGCGAGCCTGCTGGCCTATGAGGCGCAGCAGGCCGTCCGATATGGCGGCGTCATTGGGTCGCGGACAGAGGTTACGGACGTGCAGAGCGACGGAGCTAAGGCCGTTACCGAAAGCGCCGTCGACGATGCGGCCCCCATGGAGGCCGGCGCCGTCGCCGACTATTCCGACACCAACGTGCGTACGGAAGGGGTGGGGGAGGCCGACGTCGTGAAGACCGACGGGCGCTACCTCTACGTGTTGCAGGACGACAGCCAGCGCGTGGCCGTCGTGGATGTCCAGGACGGAAATATGGAGCCGCTCGGCTGCGCCCAAGTGGACAGCGCGCAGATCAGCGAGTTCTACGTGGAGGGGCAGAGCCTCTACGTGCTTTCGACGGAGTATCCGTCGGCCGATGATAGCGACGGCGCGCTGTCCGATACCTGGTATACGTCCGCATCGCCGATCACCCGGCTCGACACCTTCGACCTGTCCGACCCTGCGCAGCCCCGTCTTGCGGCCAGCGCCACCCAGTCGGGGTCCTACTCAAGCTCTCGCTTCGCCGACGGGTTTATCTACGTGTTCAGCAACTACCTGGTGTCCGACGTGGCCGGAAGCGAGGACCCTGCAACGTACGTGCCATGCATAGGCGGCAAGGCCATAGCATGCTCGGACGTTTACCTGCCTCCGAACGTGACGGCGAACCAGTACCTTGTGGTGTCGGCTTTCGCTGCTGACAACCCGGGCGAGAGCGTGTCCCAGAAGGCCGTTCTGTCCGATTTCGGGCAGCTGTACGTGAGCGCAAGCAACATCTACGTCTACGAGACCATCTACAACGGAGAGTACGACATCATGCCTCTGGCCCGTACGATCGAAGACGAGGCCGGGCAGGTCGATCCGGCGGCCGAGGGGCAAGAGGACGGAAGCCTTGGCGAGAGCGCCGAGGGTGAATCCGGCGACGGACCCGTCGCCGGCTCCGACGGGGCTTTCGCCGAGGACGGCGAATGGGACAACTCGGTGCGGCGGACCTCCATCCGCAAGCTCTCCTTCAGCGGAGGTGAAATCGAAGGGGCGGCCCAGACCAAGGTCGACGGCGTCCTGGACAGCAGCTGGTCCATCGACGAGTACGACGGCTACCTGCGATTGGTCACCACGCTCTACGACGACGAGTTCAATTCGGTGAACGCCGTCTACGTGCTGAACGGCCAGCTGGAGCTGGTGGGGTCGATCGAGGGGCTGGCCGAGGACGAGCGCGTGTACTCGGCGCGCCTGATGGGCGACACCGGCTACTTCGTGACCTTCCGCGAAACCGACCCGCTCTTCTCCGTCGACTTCTCCGACCCGGAAAACCCCCGTATCATCGGCGAGCTCAAGATTCCCGGGTTCAGCGAGTACCTGCATCCCTACGGGGACGGGCTGCTGCTGGGCATCGGCATGGAAGCGGACGAGGAGACGGGCGTTACCGACGGCGTGAAGCTGTCCATGTTCGACGTGTCCGATCCCGCGGCGGTCTCCGAGGTGGCGAAGACCACCATCGAGGGCTGCTACCATACCGACGTGTTCTACGATTACCGCGCGGTGCTCGTGGACCAGCCCTACAACATCATAGGGTTCTCGGGGTACGGCAACCAAGGGGAGACCTACTTCGTGTACAGCTACAATCCCGGCACCGGTTTCACCCGGGATATGGCTGAGGACGTTAACGGCGGCTCGTGGATGTCCCCCCGCGGCGTGCGTATCGGGGATGTGCTCTACGTGGTGAAGGGCAACGCCGTGGAAAGCTACTCGCTGAAGACCTTCAAGAAGATCGACGATTTGCTGATCTGACGTAGCCTTGCGCCGGCGGGCCGCCGAGCTTCGCAGCCCGCCGGCCCGCCGGAGCGCAGCAGCCTATGGTTGGGCGGTTTCGGTCAAGGCAGGGGCGGAGGCGCGACGGCCTCGATCGCATGCCCGGGCGGCAACGATCGCTGCCGCCCGGGCATACGAATATGAATTTCGCCGCGGGTGCCCTTGACTGGCCGCACCGCTTCGCTAAAATGAATGCACTTTCAAGCCGACAAGGCGGCTGTGCCGGGGCCTGTCCCTGGGGCACGAATACCTGGCGGTTCGCTCGGGCGGTAAGGGCTCGGTTTCGCGGACTGCGCGGCATTGCGACCGCAGGCCTGGCATGCAGGCAGTTTGAGCCGACACGGTACGTGGGTTTGTGCGCTCATTATGGTTTTTTACTCTTTCACCCCAAAACTGACCTATCATTTCCGATTGCTGTCTCGCAATGCGTATGCGTGACGGCGGTGCTCGCACGCAGGGCGTCCTCGGCTTGCGCCGGGTGGGCCCTCGGGCGGATCCGTGAAGACGAAGGAGCGGTTTTGGCCAAGCAGAACGACAACGTCATCGAGCTGGAAGGCACGGTGCTCGAGGCGCTGCCCAACGCAATGTTTCGGGTAGAGCTGGAAAACGGGCACAAGATCCTCGCCCATATCTCAGGCAAGATGCGCATGCACTACATCAAGATCTTGCCGGGCGACAAGGTGACCGTGGAGCTGTCCGTCTACGACCTGAACCGCGGGCGCATCACCTACCGTTTCAAGTAGGGTAGCAGCACTATCCGGCTGGCAGCAGCCGGCACAGCCTAGAAAACTATCACCAGCGGCTGGGTGTGAACGATAGAGAAGACGCATAACCGAAAGGAAAGCAATATGAAGGTACGTCCTTCGGTCAAGAAAATGTGCGACAAGTGCAAGATCATCCGACGCCATGGCAAGGTGCTCGTCATCTGCGAGAACCCTCGTCATAAGCAGCGTCAGGGCTAGGAAGAAGGGGTTGTAAGCTATGGCACGTCTTGTTGGTGTCGATCTTCCTCGCGATAAGCGCATCGAGATCGCCTTGACCTACATCTACGGCATTGGCCTGACCACGTCCAAGAAAATCCTTGCCGAGACCGGCGTGAACCCCGACGTTCGCGTTCGCGATCTCACCGAGGACGACCTCACGAAGCTGCGCGACTACATCCAGGGCAACCTGAAGGTGGAGGGCGACCTGCATCGTGAGGTTAACCAGAACGTGAAGCGCCTGATGGAGATTGGCTGCTACCGCGGTCTTCGCCATCGTCGCGGCCTTCCCGTTCGCGGCCAGCGTACGCATACGAATGCTCGCACCCGCAAGGGACCGCGCAAGCAAATCGGCGGCAAGAAGAAGTAAGGGAGCGATAAGTGGCAGCTAAGAAAAACGTGCGCGCACGCATCAAGCGTTCCGAGCGTAAGAACATCGCCGTTGGCGCCGCGCATATCAAGTCTACGTTCAACAACACCATCGTCAGCATCACCGATCCTCAGGGCAACGTGATTTCCTGGCAGTCCGCTGGCACCGTGGGCTTCAAGGGCTCGCGCAAGTCCACGCCGTTCGCCGCGCAGATGGCCGCCGAGGCCGCTGCCAAGACGGCTATGGAGCACGGCCTGCGCAAGGTCGCTGTGTACGTGAAGGGCCCCGGCTCGGGCCGCGAGACGGCTATCCGCTCGCTGCAGGCCGCCGGTCTGGAGATCGCCAGCATCCAGGATTGCACACCCATTCCGCACAACGGTTGCCGTCCGAGCAAGCGTCGTCGCGTGTAATTGAAAGGACCACAGAATTATGGCTCGTTATACTGGTGCTGACTGCCGTCTGTGCCGCCGCGAGGGCTCGAAGCTCTTCCTGAAGGGTGACCGCTGCTACACCGAGAAGTGCGCCATGGAGCGCCGCAGCTACGCCCCCGGCGAGGCCGGCAAGAAGCGTGTGAAGGACACCGAGTACCGCATGCAGCTTCGCGAGAAGCAGAAGACCAAGCGCATCTACGGCGTTCTTGAGAAGCAGTTCCATCATTACTACGAGATGGCCAACCGCCAGACCGGCGTTACCGGCGAGAACCTGCTCCGCATCCTGGAGAGCCGCCTGGACAACGTCGTGTACCGTCTGGGCTTCGCCAAGTCTCGCGCCGAGGCTCGCCAGCAGGTGCGCCACGGCCACATCACGGTGAACGGCCGCCGCGTGGACATCCCCTCGTTCCGCGTGCGCCCCGGCGACTTGGTGGCCGTTGCCCCCAAGGCGAAGGACATGCTGGTCATCAAGAGCGCGCTCATCTCCAACGAGCGCGTGCAGGTGCCCGCTTGGCTGGAAGTTGACATCGAGAAACTTCAGGGTAGCGTTCTTGCCCTTCCGCAGCGCGACCAGATCGATCTGGATATTCGCGAGCAGCTCATCGTCGAACTTTACTCGAAATAAACGCTGCAGAGTTAGGAGGCTTACCCAACATGACAGAGTTCATGAGGCCTACGGTTATCACCGAAGAAGTCAGCGACACCGTCGCTCGCTACGTCGTCGAGCCCCTGGAGCGCGGCTACGGCCCGACGCTTGGCAACACCATGCGTCGCGTTCTGCTCTCCTCTCTCGACGGGGCGAAGGCCACGGCCATCCAGATCCAGGGCGTGCAGCACGAGTTCACTACGGCGGAAGGCGTTATCGAGGACATCACCGACATCGTTCTGAACGTGAAGGGCTTGGTCTTTTCGGCCCTTACTGACGACGTTGAGGAAGCGGTCGCGCACCTGTCCGTCGAGGGCCCTTGCGTCGTTACCGGCGCTGATCTGCAGGTTCCCACCGAGTTCAGCTTGGTAAACCCCGATCACGTCATCGCTACGGTTGCAGACGGCGGCCAGCTGGACATGTCCATCCGTATCGGAGTCGGCCGCGGCTACGTTAGCGCCGAGCGCAACAAGCGCTCCGAGGATTCCATCGGGGTCATCCATGTGGACTCCCTGTTCTCGCCGGTACGTCGCTGCACCATGAACGTGGAGGATACCCGCGTGGGCCAGCGCACCGACTACGACAAGCTGGTGCTCGAGGTGGAGACCGATGGATCCATCGACCCTACCGAGGCGGTTTGCCGTGCGGCGAATATCGTCAACCAGTACATGGGCGCTTTCCTGGGCCTGTCCGCCAGTGCGGACGACGAAGAGGCCGAGGTTGCTTCCATCTTCGCTCCCGAAGGCCAGGAGACGAATGCCGAGCTTGACAAGCAGATCGAGGATCTGGACCTGTCCGTGCGTTCCTACAACTGTCTGAAGCGTGCCGGCATCCATTCCGTGCGTCAGCTGGTCGAGTTCTCCGAGAACGACCTGCTGAACATCCGCAACTTTGGCGCGAAGTCCATCGAGGAAGTGAAGGACAAGCTCATTTCCATGGACCTCAACTTGAAAATGTAGAAGAGGGTAGATATGCGACACAATTACAAGGGCCGCAAGCTTGGCACCGACTTCAGCCACACCAAGGCTATGAAGAAGAGCCTGGTTCAGGCCTTGTTCACCAACGACCGCATCAAGACGATCGAGTCTCGCGCCAAGGAGATTCGTCCCGACGTAGACAAGATCATCACCTGGGCGAAGAAGGGCGACCTGCACTCCCGCCGTCTGGCCATTGCGGCCCTGGGCGACAAGGAGCTGGTGCGCGAGGTCTTCGAGAAGGTCTCCCAGGGCATGTTCGCCGATCGCCAGGGCGGCTACACCCGCATCATGAAGCTGGGCAACCGCAAGGGCGACAACGCTCCCATGGTCATCATGGAGCTGGTGACCGAGCCTGTGAAGGCCAAGGCTGAGGAGAAGCCTGCGCCTAAGAAGGCTGCCAAGAAGACCACCCCGAAGAAGGTCGCCAAGGCCGAGACCGCCGAAGAGGAGAAGGCGGAAGAGGCTGTGGAGGCCAAGGAGGCCGAGGGCCAGGAGAAGGCCGCCGAAGAGGCTGCCGTCGAGGGCGAAAAGGCCGAAGCCGCCGAGGAGGTCAAGGCCGAGGAAGCCGCTGCCGAGGAGGCTGCTGCCGCCGACGCTGAGGCTGCCAAGAACGAGGAGAAGGACAAGGCCGAGTAGCCAAGCTCTCTCCTGCAAGACACGCGATAAGCGGGCCGTCCGATTGGGCGGCCCGCTTTCTTTTTCCGGCACTGAGCCTTGCTGAGTGGACCTTCTCCCCGGTCTTAAGGCGTACTGGCGGCGGTGGCCTTCGCCGGCGCCGCATCCTGCCGCGCGGTTTGCTTATTGAGTCTCCTTAAGGGAGGGGGTGCTGGGGTCTTGCAGTGCGATCCTTCCGGCGTCACGCAAGCGTTGCCCTTCCGTTTCGCCTTGGTGGTCGCCTGGGCGGGGCGCGCGGGCCTACAATGGAGCCGTTCGGTAATCGTTGGGCCACGTGCGCTTATATGGTACATGGCCTCGGGAAAGACGCGACGCGCAACGAAGGTCGCGCCGCCTGGAAGGAGCTCATCATGGCTGACAGCAAGGAAGTGCGTTTGGACGCCTACGCCGAGGACGATCTGCGTCGCATCGAGGACGAGGTTCGGCAGGAGGCCATCGCATCGGTAGAGGACTTCGACGCTATGGGCGATGCTCAGGCCGCAGCCGAGGCCGCCGAAACCGCCTTCGCGTTCGAGACTGCCGAGGGTGCAAGCGACAAGATCGAGGCCGAGGTCGAGAAGCGTCTGAGCTAAATCCCCCAAGACGCAACGAGAGGCGGTTTAAGCCTGCTTTTCACCTTGAAACGAGAATCCCCCCGGTTCGCGCGAACCGGGGGGATTCTCTTGCTCTCAGAGGCCGGTAGCGCCGACCCAAATCGCTTGCCTTAGGTGCGGGCTGGCGTGCAGCCCGGCTATCTAGGCGGCCTCGTTCTGCGCACTGGTTCCGCCTTGCGCATCACCGTTGCCGCCGCCTTCGTTGCCGCCCGGCTGCTGAGTGCCCGGATCCGTCGTGCCCGGGTTGGTGGTACCGGGGTTTTCGGGTTCGGGAGCGCTCGGCTGCGACTGCTGGAAGTCCACGTAGATGGTGACATCGCCGGTGGGGCGGATAGTGTAGGTGCCGCCCGACGAGCTGACGCCGTCGATGCCCGAGGTGGAAGCAACCACGAACCCGTCGTAGGGGGTGATGGTGACGGTGACCTGGCCGCCCTCTTCCACCTGGGAGGCGCTGGCGGACACGGTGCCTCCGCCGTTGCTGTTCACGGACACGTAGTAGGTGCTCTTCTGGGGTCCGCTGGAAAGCGTGAGCGTGACTATCGTGGACTTGTCCTCCTTCGAACCGCCGGAGGGCAGCTGGCTGATCACGGTGTCCTTCGGCTGGTCGGAACTTACGTAGGTGAGGTTGTTCATATCCACTTCGAACCCGGCCCCGTTGAGGGTGGCGATGGCGTCGGTGAGTGACTTGCCCACGACGGAGGGCACATCCGAGCCCTCCTTGCCCAGGGACACGTAGTAGGTGACCGTGGAGTTCTTCGACACCTCGGTGCCGGCGTCGGGGCTGGTGCGGATGACCTTGTCCTTGTCGACGCTGTCGCTGTACTCGGCCGCACCGGCCTCGGCCTTAAGCCCCGCCTCTTGGATGAGCTTGCGTGCCTCGTCGGCGGTGCGTCCCCTTACGTCGGGGACGGGCACCTGCTCGGTGCCTTTAGACACCTTGAGCTTCACCAGGGTACCCGGATCCATCTTCTTGCCGCTGGTGGGGTCTTGGCTGATGACGATGCCCGGCTCCACCGTGTCGTTGTTCACTTCCTCGACGTCCACGGTAAAGCCCAGATCCACCAGTTTCTTGCGGGCGTCGTCGACGTTGTCGTCCACGACGCTAGGCACCACGATGGCATCGGGCTTGTCGGATTCGGGAGACCCCAGGGCATTCATGACGAAGAAGGCGATGGCCGCGATGGCCGCGATGGCGAGCACCAGGCCCAGGACGGCTTTGACGGCCTTGGGGCCGTTTCCGTTGCCGGAGCGGTTGTCGGGCTCGGGGCGGTAGCTGGCGGAGCGCCCCTGGCCGGGCGCGTTGTACCCGGCGTCGAAGTCGCGATGCTGGCCGTTGCCGACGGCGGTCATGACGGCGGTGCCGGCGATACCGGCTCCGGCCATCCCGGCGCCTGCGGCCCCCATAGCGCCCATGACCGAGGTCTCGGCGCTGTTGAAGTTACCCAGTTGCACGGGGCGCCCGGCAAGGTAGTCCATGAGCGCCGCGCGCATGTCCTTGGCCGTGGCGAAGCGCATGTCGGGGTTCTTCTCCATGGCCTTCAGGATGATGGCCTCAAGCGCCGGATCCAGATCGGGGTTCACGTCGCAGGGGGGAACGGGCAGGTCGTTTACCTGCTGCATGGCCACGGACACGGCGTCGGGGCCGTCGAAGGGCAGCTGGCCGGTGCAGGCTTCGTACATGACCACGCCCAGCGAGTAGATGTCGCTGGCGGCCGTGAGCTCGCGTCCCTGGGCCTGTTCGGGCGAGATGTAGTGGGCGGTGCCCAGCACAGACGAGGTCTTGGTCATCACCGAGTTCTTCGCCCGGGCTATGCCGAAGTCCATGACCTTCACGTTGCCGTCGGGCTGCACCATGATGTTCTGCGGCTTGATGTCGCGGTGGATGATGTCAAGGCCGTGGGCGGTGGTGAGCGCCTGGCATACCTGGGCGCCGATCTCGGCTACCTTGCGCTGGTTGATGGCGCCGCGCTCGTTGATGGCGGTCTTCAGGTCGGAGCCGCGGATGTATTCCATGACGATGTAGTAGGTGCCGTCGTCCTGGCCCCAGTCGTAGACGTTGACGATGTAGGGGTTGGACAGGTTGGCTGCAGCGGCAGCCTCCTGCTTGAAGCGCTTGGTGAAGACGGGGTCGGCCGCGTACTGCGGCAGCATCACCTTCACGGCCACCAAGCGCCCGAGGACCTCGTCCTGCGCCTGGTAGACCTCGGCCATGCCGCCGATGCCGATGCGCTCCGTGATACGGTAGCGGTTGTTGAACACCCTGCCAATCATGTTCCCGGTCACGTTTTAACTCCTTTTGGCCCATGCTGGTTCGTGCGCGTTATTCAGTATGGAGCAGCGAGCGTTCCCCGAAGCGGTGTTACGGAACGAGCGCGCAATTACCTGTAGCATATCAGGATACCTCATCTACAAAACTCCTTGCACCTGCAAAGCCGTATTCAACACGTTTTGCGCTTTAGCGGCGCCGGAGTTCTCGCGGCCCTGGCCGTTCGCCTCGAACTTCTCGATGACGATGGCCACCACCACCTGCGGGTTGTCCGCCGGCGCGAAGCCGACGAACCAGCTGTCGTCGCCGGTGTCCTTCTCGGCGGTGCCGGTCTTGCCCGCTACCTCCACGCCGCTTACGGCGGCCAGGGTGCCGGTGCCGCTGGTGACGACGCCCTTCAGGATGTCGGTCACGGTGGCGGCGGTGTCGGGCGAGATGGCGTCGAGGAGTTTGGAGGGGCTGGCCGTGAAGCTGCGGGCGCCGTTGGCCCCGTAGATGCCGTCAACCAGGTAGGGCTTCATGATGGTTCCCTCGTTGGCGATGCCGGCGCCCACCAGGGCCATCTCCAGCACCGTGGCCTGGGGTCCGGCGGGGCTGGGATGATTGTCGGTCTCGTTCTCGCCCACAGGTTCGCCGGCCGCCGCCCAAGCTGTCTCCCAGGTGGTCATGTCGGCGGGGTCGGGCATGAGCGAGGTGTAGAGCGGCAGCTGGAAGTCGAGGGGGTCGTTGAACCCGAAGGCCTCCGCCCCCTTCACTAGACGCTCGGCGCCCATCTCCACGCCAAGCTGGCCGAAGACGGTGTTGGACGAGAGCTCGGTGGCGCGGCGCAGGGTGATCTGGCCGTAGTCGATGCTGTCGAAATTGGTGACCGGGGCGTTGCCGATGTCCATGGTGCCCGGGGAGTTGTAGACGGAATCGGCCGTGGCCACCCCGTCCTGCAAGGCGGTGGCCAACGACACCATCTTGAAGGTGGAGCCCGGGGCGTACAGCGCCAGGGTGGCGCGGTTGAGCATGGCGCTGTCGTCGTCGACGTTGCCTTCGGCGGCGGCCTGCAGCAGCTCGGCGAACTGGGAGGCGTCGTAGGTGGGGGAGGAGGCCATGGCCAGTACAGCGCCGGTCTTCGGGTCCAGCACCACGCAGGCGCCCACGTTGCCTACCAGGGCGTCCTGGGCGGCCTGCTGGATGGTGGAGTTGATGGTGAGGGTGACGTCGTTGCCGTCCACGCCCGAGCCGGCAAGGCTCTTCAAAACGTCGGTCCAGGTGGCGAAGTTGCGGTCGCCCTTCAAGGTGTCATTGAAGCTCTGCTCGATGCCGGAGGTGCCGTACTGGTCCGAAGCGTAGCCCACGATATGGGCCGCCAGGTCGCCGGCAGGGTAGACGCGCTCGTAGGTGCCCTCGTCGGTGAGGACGCTTTCCGCCAGCACCACGCCGTCGTAGGTGGCGATGGTGCCGCGGTGGTTGCGGGCCTCCTTCATCATGGTGTGGTTGTTGCCGGCCATGTTCTGGTACTCGCCCGCCTGCACCACCATGATGAGGGTGAGGTTGGCCACGAGCGCCGCAAACATGAGCGCGATGACGATGAGGGTGCCGGTGAGCCGGCGACCCAGGGATATGCGGCCGAGCACGCCGGTGCCGCCGTGGGCCGACGAGATGGAGGTGGTGGTCATCTCGGTTTCCACGCCGGTGCCCTCGTCCCCGGCCCGCAGCAGCAGCGCCACGGCGATGAAGCTGGCCAGAAGCGACGAGCCGCCCTGGCTGATGAAGGGCAGCGTCAGGCCCGTGAGGGGGATGAGCCGCGTGACGCCGCCCACGATGATGAACGCCTGCAGCACGATGAGCGCGGTGGCGCCCACGGCCACGAAGGAGCTGACGTCGCTTTTGGCCCGGGCGGCGGTGACGAAGCCGCGGATGGCCAGGCACAGGTACAGAAGCAGGATCCCGGCCGCTCCCAGAAGGCCTATCTCCTCGGCGATGGCGGCGAAGATGAAGTCGCTCTCCACCACGGGGATGGGGATGGCCCCCGCCAGGCCGCGGCCCACGCCCACGCCGAACAGGTCGCCGTCGGCGATGGAGTAGAGGGCCTGGGTGAGCTGGTAGCCGGTGTTCTGCGCGTCGGCGAAGGGGTTAAGCCAGGTAGCCACGCGCACCTGCACGTGGTCGAAGGCGCCGTAGGCGAAGACGCCGCCTATGGCGATGAGCCCCAGGGCGGTGATCACGTAGAGCTTCTTGCCCGTGGCCACGTAGAGCATGGTCAGGAACACCAGGAAGAAGACGAGCGCGCTTCCCAGGTCCTTCTCGAACACTACGATGACGAGGGCCATGCCCCACATGAGCAGCAGGGGCAGCAGCGTGCGGAAGTCCGGCAGGCGCAGCGGCCCTACGCGCAGGGTGAACACGGAGAGCATCTCGCGGTTCTGGGCCAAGTAGCCGGCCAGGAACAGCACGATGAGGATCTTCGCCAGCTCGCCGGGCTGGAAGGAGTAGCTGCCAAGGTGAATCCAGATGCGGCTTCCGTAGATCTCCTGGCCAAGGCCCGGGATCAGCGGCGAAAGCAGCAGCAAGAAGCCCAGCAGCATGAGTGTGTACTTGTAGTTGACAATCTTGTGCAAATGCTTGCTTGCAGCCAGCACCACGATCATGCAGCCGATGCCCATGAACAGAAACATCAGCTGGTTGACGGCCAGGTTGGGCGTCAGGCGCGTGACGAAGGCGATGCCGATGCCCGACAGCGCGAAGGCGATGGGCAGGATGGCGGAGTCGGCGTCGGGCGCCAGCTTGCGGATGGACAGATGCGCGACGAAGAACGCGGCGAAGATGCCCAGGGGCACTCCCAGCGTGTTCATGTTGAGCGGCTGGTCCTGGTTAAGCGCAATCATGGCGAACAGCGCGATGACCAGGGGAGCTGCCAGGAACAGCAGGATGAGTTCCAGGTTCCTGCGCGTCATTGCGCCGCGCTTTCGCCGCCGGGGCCTTCCGTTTGCTCGCCGTTGGCGCTCTTGCCGTCGGCGTCCTCGTCAGACTCTGCGGTCTTGCCCGTGCGGGTCTGCGCCTCCTGCTTGTAGGTTTCCACCAGCGCTTCGGCGGCGGCCAGGTTGTCCACGGGGATGCCGCTGTTCAGGCGGTTGATGGTGCCGGGCTGCAGATCGCCTGCGGACACGTCGGTCTGGCGTTCGAGCTGCGAGAAGCTCTGCCCCAGCACCTCGCCGGGCACGCCGCGGAAGATGGCCACCTTGCCCTGGTGTATGCCCAGGTAGGCCGAGTTCTCCACGTAGGCCTTGCCGGCGAAGACGGCGCCTGCCGCCACGGCTACGAGCAGCAGGATGCACAGCAGCACGGAGAGCTTCGTCTTCACCGCCGCCTTCTTGCGGTGCTTCTCCTTGAAGCCGTCGATGTCCACTACGATGACGGTGATGTTGTCGTAGCCGCCCGCTTCGATGGCCTCGTTGACCAGCTGCGACGCGCATCGCTGCGCGTCTCCTATGCGTCCGAGGGTGTTGGCGATGCGGTCGTCGGTGAGCATGGTGGACAGGCCGTCGGAGCACAGAAGCAGTCGGTCGCCGGCTTCCACGTTGAGCTCGTAGATGTCCGGCTGCATGAGCGGGTCGCTGCCGAGGGCCCGGGTGATCACCGAGCGCTTCGGGTGCACGCGCGCCTCTTCCGGCGTGATGTCTCCGGCTTCGATGAGCTCAGCCATGAGGCTGTGGTCGCGGGTGACCTGCTGCAGCTCTCCTTTGTGCATAAGGTAGGCGCGGGAATCTCCCACCTGGGCGATGACCAGGCGCTCGCCTTCCAGCAGGGCGGCGGTGACCGTGCAGCCCATGCCCTCGCGGCCCCGTTCGTCGTGGCTGGCCTCGATCACCTCGCGGTTCGCCTCCACCACGGCGTCCGCCAGACCTTGGGCGTCGGCGTGGGCCGGTGCGGCGGCCACGATGGTGTTCACGGCGATTTCGGAAGCTACCTCCCCCGCGGCATGGCCGCCCATGCCGTCGGCCACCACGTACAGAGGCGGGCTCACCGCCAGGCTGTCCTCGTTGTGGTCGCGCAGGCAGCCCACGTCGGTGCGGCTGCCGAAGGGGGTCAGGTGGCCCTTGCGCGTATGCTGGGTGGAGGTGTAGGACTTCTTGGCCATCAGTTGTACCGTACCCTCATTGATACGTCGCCCACCGTGATGACATCGCCATCTCGCAGGGCGACCGGGTCGGCGATGAAGCTACCGTTTACACTGGTACCGTTCGTGGATCCCAGGTCCTCGACGAACAGGTTTTGCCCCATGGGCTGGAAGCGCGCATGGCGCCCCGACACGTAGCCGGCGCCCACCACGATGTCGGCCCCCGGGGCGCGCCCCACGATGACCGGGCCGCGCACCACCATGGACACGCCACGCAGCTCCTTGGGCCCGCGCTCCACCGACAGCTTCCACGTGCGCTCCTTCTTCCGCTGGCCGCGCACAAGCCCGATGCCCGTCTTCATGATGGCGAAGAGGAACACGTACAGGATGGCGACGAAGAGCAGCCGGACGATGAGCAAAACGATGTCGATCATGGAAGCTTCGTTTCTCTGGCCTGCGGTCTAGGGCTGGAGCATGAGCTCGGTGGTTCCCAGGGTGATGCGGTCTCCGTACTTCAGGGGCATGGTGGCCACTTCCTGGCCGTTGACCAGGGTGCCGTTGGTGGACCCCAGGTCGGTGACCACCCAGACGCCCTGGGGCTGCAGCACCAGTTCGGCGTGGTGGCGCGAGGCGTTGATGTCGCGCACCTGCACGGTGTTGTCCGCTTCGCGTCCCAGGCTCACCTTCGATTGCGTGAGGGGGTAGGACACGCCGGTGACGGCGTCCACCAGGGTGGCGATCGGGGATGCCGCGCGGTTGCCTGAGCCCACGGGGACGGTGCTGGCCGCGCGGATGGGCACGCTGGGCAGCGCCTCGAAAGGATGCGACGCCGCTTGGCCGCGGGCTGCGCCGGCCACCGCCGCTGCCCCCGCAACGCCGGCGACTGCGGCAGCCGGGTGGCCGTTGGGGAAGGGCTGCGAGAGCGCATGGGCCTGGTTGGCCGGCAGCGAGGCGATCTGCTCCTGGCTCAACGGCAGCGACGGCGCCTGGGCGCTATGGACAGCATGGGCGGCGCGAGGCTCTCCGCCGGCAGCGAAGGGGCGGGAGGGAGCCTGGGCTTGCTGCTGGCCGAAGGGCTGGGAGACTGCCTGGGCCTGGGGCTGCGCGCCCAGGGGGCGCGACGGCGCCTGCTGCTGGGCGAAGGGCTGGGAGGCGATGGCTTCGCGGGTCTGGCCGAACGGGGTCGACGGAGCCTGGGCCTGCTGGGGCGCGGCGTAGCGGCCCTGTCCCAGAGGCTGCGAGCTGGCGGCCACGGCCTGGTCGTTTGCCTGGTCGCTGGCGAAGTCGCGGCTGTTGAAGGTGTACTCGCCGTAGTCGATGGAGTAGTCTATCTCGTCTTGCGGCACGTAGGGTAGGGGCTGGTCGTGCAGGTTCTCCGGTTCGTAGGCCTCGTAGGGGCTAGGCGCCGGGCGGTAGGTCTGCTGCGGCGGACGCTGGGTGTAGCGTCCTGCGACATAGCCCTGGGCCTGGGGCGCAGGCGCTGCAGCGGGGGCGTAGCCGTTCGGGCCGCCGTGGAAGCCGTTGGAGTGGCCCACCAGCCCGTAGCGCTGCATCTCCTCGGCCCGCAGCTGCGAGACGATGGGCGCGGCCACCGGTTCGGCGATGACGTCGAACTTGCCCCGCTTCAGCCCGTCGTCCACGATGAAGCGCACCAGGGGCTGTCCGTCCATGACCAGGCCCTGCTCGGCGGCCTTGGCGGCAAGGAACGTCTCGGTCTCGCCGGCCAGCGTGGGGTAGTAGCCGAACAGGCGACGGTCGTCCTCTTCGTTGACCAGCACGGTGAACAGGGTGGGGGCGAACTGCTTGCCTGCGCCGACCATCTTCTCGCGGCGCATCTGCTTCTCGGCTTTCTTGGCGATCTGGACGGGGGAGATGGGGGCATCGAACATCTTGTCGGCAGCGCCCTCGAACGTGTCCTCCATCTTTCCTTCGACCTTCGAGAAAAAGCCCATTGACTCTCCTTGCTTCGTTTGCGGTGCGGTTTCGGCGTATCCGGGTATCGCGGCGCTTGGCACCTGATGCGCCCGATGCCGCAAGGGCAAGGCGCCGGTGTGGCAAACTGTTGCGATAACCTGCATTTTCGTAAGCTCATATCATGCCATAGATTGCCGTTTGCCGCCCTCTATTCTACGCAATTGCCACGAAACCCTAAGGTTGGTCCATTTGGGTGCAAAGTCGCGGGGAGGAGGCGGCTTAGGGCGGCTGCGCGTGCGGCTCGTGTGTGCTCGGTTGTGGAAAACCCGTAGGGCACGTGTGCGTTTGGTGCCTGTTTCATGTCCATTGCCTGGGCGCCCATCCCCACTATGTAGTGACTTTTTCGCCCGTGATACAATACCTATGGTATATGAGCGTGGGGACGGAGCTTGCTCCGTTGCGAAGAGAAGGAAGCGGACGGGTGCGCGTGTGCCGAAGCTGGCGGCCCTGTCCGGTTAAGGAGACGGGTTTATGACGCCAAGCAACCCTCGGCCGCCTTACGGGCGGTCATCTCATGTCCCTCCCTCGGTGCGTGCCGTCCGGGTGTCGAAGGCGGCCCAAACGGGAAGGCAGCCGGCGTTTGTTCCCGACCAGACCCGCGTCCACCAGGCTGCTTCGGGCGGTTACGGTGCTTCTCGCGCCGCTGCCCCCGCCGGCGCTTGGCGCCCTGCCTTCAACCCCGCAAACCAGCATTCGGCGGCGAGCAAGGCTTATGCAAACCAGACGGCTACGGGGCAGTACTCCCGCTACAACGAGCATTACTCCAACAACAAGGCCAAGAAGTCGCGGCGCTTCGTGATAGCTGCCATCGTGCTGGTGCTCGTGTGTGCCATGGGCGCCGGCACCGCCTTCGCCATGTACGTTGACTCCATCAACGAGAAGCTCAACAAGGGCAACATGACCCAGAAGGAAATCGACGGGATCAGCGACGCCTTGAAGCCTGCTTCCGGCGTGCCTGTGGGCACTACCTTCGACGAGCCGTTCTACATGCTGCTCATCGGGTCGGACCGTCGCTCCGACGGTTCGGTGGAGGGCGCTCGTTCCGATACCAACATCGTGGTGCGCGTGGACCCACAGCGCAACCAGGTGACCATGGTCTCCATTCCGCGCGACACCAAGATAGAGCTGGAGAACTACGGTACGAACAAGTTCAACGCCGCCTTGAACTTCGGCGGCGCAGGCCTGGTGATTACGGAGGCCGAGAAGCTTCTGGGCGTTGACATCTCCCATTACGCCGAGGTGAACTTCGACGACTTGGTGGAGCTGGTGGACGCCGTGGGCGGCGTGGACGTGGAGGTGTCCGAGACCATCGACGACGCAGATGCGGACCGTACCCGCTCGGACTACTATACCGCCGACATCGTCATCGAGGAGGGCCTGCAGCACCTCGATGGCGAGCAGGCGCTGGTGTTCGCCCGCAGCCGCGCTTACGCCGACGGCGACTTCACCCGTACGGCCAACCAACGACAGCTCATCGAAGCCATTGTCGATAAGGTGCTCAAGATGAACGTCGCCGACCTGCCCAAGGTGATCGAGGCGGCGTCGAAGTGCGTGACCACCGACCTGTCCGTGCAGGATATCCTGGGTCTTGCTCAGCAGTTCAAGGGCAAGGGCAAGCTCACCGTCTATTCGGCGCTGGTGCCCTCCTACACGCGCACAATCGGTGAGATTTCCTACGTTATCAACGATAAGGACATGACCGCCGAGATGATGAAGGTGGTGGAAGCCGGCGACGACCCGTCAGAGATCGTCTCCAACGGGCCTTCCGGCGAGGACGACGCGAGCGCGGGCTCGCAGAACGATTCGTCCGGCAGCTCGTGGCAGCCCGCGCCCCAGTACACCTACACCGAACCCACTCCCGAACCGACGCCGGAGCCCGAGCCCGACCCGAGCTACAGTGACCCCGTCGTTCCCGAGCCGGAGCCCGAGCCCACCCCCGAGCCCGAGCCCGTGGTGCCCGATCCCACCCCCGAGCCCACGCCCGACCCGGCTCCGACGACTCCCGAGCCTACCCCCGATCCCGGTCCGGAGGCAGGCACGCCGTCCGACGGCGCGCAGGGTGCAGCCCCCGCTGCCGACGGCGTCGCCCAGGCAGCCTAGGGCCGCAGGCGCAGGCGCCGCGAAATGATGCGTGCAGCACGCTAGAAGTTAGTTGCAGCCGTAGCCGTCCGGGTTGGTGGACTGCCAGCGCCAGCCGTCCTGGCACATGCGCTCCATGTCGTACTCGGCCACCCAACCCAGCTCGTCGCGGGCCTTCGAGGCGTCGGCGTAGCAGGCGGCGATGTCTCCGGCGCGGCGCGGCAGCACCTGGTAGGGAATCTCGTGGCCGCAGGCCTTCTCGAAGGCGTGGATGACGTCGAGGACGCTCGACCCGGTGCCGGTGCCCAGGTTGAAGATCCCCACACCGCGGCGGGTGCCGTCTTCGGCGGGGGTTCCGGCTATGGAGCCCAGCCCGATGGCCTCGCCGGTGCCCACCTTGCCGCCCATCCAGTCGAGGGCCGCCACGTGGCCTCGTGCCAGGTCGACCACGTGGATGTAGTCGCGCACGCCGGTGCCGTCGGGGGTGGGGTAGTCGTCGCCGAAGACGCCTACGCGCTCCAGCTTGCCCACGGCCACCTGGGCCACGTAGGGCAGCAGGTTGTTCGGGATGCCCTTGGGGTCTTCGCCGATGAGGCCGCTTTCGTGGGCGCCGATGGGGTTGAAGTAGCGCAGCAGCACCACGTTCCATTCGCTGTCGCCAATGTAGAGGTCGGTGAGCACCTGCTCCAGCATGGATTTCGTCTGGCCGTAGGGGTTGGTGGGCGTGTGCTTGGGGCAGTTTTCCGTAATGGGCACGAACTCCGGCTCGCCGTAGACCGTGGCGCTGGAGGAGAACACGATGTTCTTGACGCCGTGGTTGCGGGCCACGTCGCACAGCACGAGGGTGCCGGCGATGTTGTTCCAGTAGTATTCGAGCGGCTTCTCCACGCTCTCCCCCACTGCCTTGAAGCCGGCGAAGTGGATGATAGCGTCTACGGGATGCAGCGTGAAGATGGTTTCCAGTGCGGGGCGGTCCAGGATGGAGGCTTCGTAGAAGACGAGCTCGGGACCGGGGGTGGCATCGATTACCTGTGCGCCGGCCAGCGCGGCAGCGGCTTCGGCGAGCTCCTGGGAGGCCAGGTCGGGAAACATCGGCTCCACGCCGGAGATGGTGCCCACGCGGCAGACGGCCTCGCGGCTGGAGTTGCTCAGGTCGTCCACGATGACCACGCGGTAGCCCTTCGCCAGAAGTTCCACCACGGTGTGGCTGCCGATGAAGCCAGCGCCTCCGGTCACCAGGATGGTGGTCTGCTCGGGGGCTTTCGAGAGGCTCTTGTTCGCCATGACGGTTCCTTTCACGCTGTCGGCCTGCGGCCCATGCTACCAGTTCGGGCGTCGCACAGTGCACAAGCGGAGAGTTCTGCGCAAAATCCCGCAAAACCCTCCGCTTGTGCACTGTTACGGTTCATCTGCCCTCGCCGGCGTGCCGGCGAGGAGAGACGCTGTCGGCCCTCGCCGTTTTCGTGGGGTCGGGTCCCGGGCTTTTCCGATTGGCTATACTTGGCATCGGTGCATGGAACGCGCCTTGTGCACGGCGGCGCGACGAAGCTGCGGAAAGGAAGCGAGAAGGTTATGGGAGAAGCGGCGAGCGACATCCATTTCGGAACCGACGGCTGGCGGGCCATCATTGGGGAGGGGTTCACCGAGCCCAACCTCGTGCGCGTGGTCGACGCTGCGGCGCGCGTGTTCAAGGAGGACGCGGTGGCCGCGGGGCGCTCGCTCGACGACCCCGGCACGCTCATCGTCGGGCACGACTGCCGGCTGAACGCCCACGCCTACGCCGAGCTGGCCGCCGAAGTGGCCGCCACCCACGGTTTCGCCGTGAAGTTGACGCAGGACTACTGCCCCACGCCCACGCTGTGCTGGTCGGTGGCGCACGACCCCGACGCGGTGGGCGGCATCATGCTGACGAGCAGCCACAACCCGGCTGAGTACCTGGGCGTGAAGCTGCGTCTGGCCGACGGCGGCGCCGCCGGTCCCGAGCTCACCGGCCGCGTGGAGGCGGTGCTGGCGGCCGACGAGGGCGTGCCCACCGACCAGCGCGGCTGCTACCAGGTGGTCGACCTTATGACCCCGTACTTACAGGCGCTGCGCGGCATGGTGGATGAGCGGGCCATCCGCGATGCGGGACTGCGCGTGGTGGTGGACCCGCTCTACGGCGCCGGGCGCCACTACCTGGCGGACCTCTTGCGCGATCTGGGCGTGGAAGTGGCCGAGATCGACAACGACGCCGACCCCACCTTCGACGGGCTGCACCCCGAGCCCATTCCGCCGTGGGTCGACCGCTGCATCGCGAAGGTGCCCGAGCTCGGCTTCGACGCGGGCTTCATCAACGACGGCGACGCCGACCGCATCGGGGCTGTGGACGAGCACGGCAACTTCGTGAACCCGCACCGCATCATGACGCTCATCACCCAGCACCTGGCCGAGGACAAGGGCATGACCGGCAAGGTGGTCTCCACGGTCACGGCGTCGGCCATGCTCAAACGCATGTGCGACGCGCTCGGCTTGGAATTCGTGAGCACCCCCGTCGGTTTCAAGTGGATCTACGCCGAGATGCAGAAGGGCGGCGTGCTGCTGGGCGGCGAGGAGTCGGGCGGCATCGGCATCCCCGGGCACGTGATGGAGCGCGACGGGTTGCTCATGGCGCTGCTCCTGTGCGAGACCATGGCCCAGAAGGGCCGCACGCTCGGCCAGCTCGTCGACGACATGTTCGCGAAGGTGGGCCGCATGGAGTTCACCCGCGAGGGCCTGTCCCTCTCCGACGACCAGATGGCGGCGTTTCGGCAGCGCGTGCTGCCCGCCGGCACCTACGAGCCCGACGCCTTCGACGGCATTGCCGTGGAGCGGATTGACCGGCGCGACGGCGTGAAGCTGTTGCTCAAAGGCGATGCGTGGGTGATGATGCGCCCGAGCGGCACCGAGCCTTTGGTGCGCATCTACGCGGAGGCACCTACCGCCGAGGAGGTGGCGTCGCTCATCGCCGAGGCGAAGCGCGTGGTGGAACGGGCGTAACGGCTGCACTGCTTTCCTGTCGCGAATGACGTTTCTGCCGCTGGTTTGTTGGCAGAAACGTCATTCTTTTTAAGCCGACCTGGGGAAACGATTCCTGAGACGACGATTCTACCAAAAGCGGCGACGCGAGCGACGTTTCTGCCATTCTGCGGTTGGTAGAAACGTCGATCGCGGTATGGGATACTGGGTCTCTACTGGTCGCTGGGGTTGAACCCCTCCACCAGCTCGATGAGCTCCTGTCGCTTGTGGATGCCGAGCTTCGTGTAGATGCGCTTGGAATGGGTGCGCACGGTGTTCTCGGACACGACGAGCATCTCGGCGATGCGCGCCACGGAGTTGCCGCGGGCGATGAGCTCGGCCACCTCGGTCTCGCGAGCCGACAGGCCGAAATGCTCGCGGACGCGGGCCATCTGCTTCGAGAAGCGGTCGCGGTAGGTGGCGGCGTCGTCGCGCTCGGGCACGGCGGCGCGCCCGAGGGAGGCGCCGCCTGCGGGGGTCGTGCCCTCGGCCTGCGGTTCGGCTTCCGCGCTCGCCTGCTTCGCCTCCGCCCTGCGCGCGGCTGCGCCCTCCTGCATGGCGCCCGAAGTCTCGCCCGGCTCGACGGCGACAGGGCGCTTCGCCGCACGCGGTCGCGAGGAGAGCAGCTCGATCTGGCTCATCGACCCTTCGGCGATGGCGGAACGGAAGCCGCCTTCGCCCACGAAGTACATGATGCCGAGGAAGTAGACGGCCACGATGGCCACGAGCGCCAGCGACGGGATGTGGAACATCGACAGCTGCTCGACGAACGACCCGCCCATGAACCCCACGTCGTGCAGGGCGTAGACGATGCCCCCGAACACTCCGTAGATGAACACCGGGTTGATGCCCCCGTCGCGCGACACCTGGGCGCATTGGATCATCATGAGCATGATGACCACAGACCACAGGGCGTACAGCACCGCGGCCAGCACCTGGACGTAGGTGGAACCCAGAAGCGGCAGCAGCACGAAGGCCGAGGTGACCAGCGGGAAGAAGACCCGGTAGGACACGGCCACGTTCAGATGGACGTTCTTCGCGCTCAGCACGCCGAGCAGGATGAGCGCGGCGATGAGCGACGCCAGCATCGAAAGTACGTTCACCAAGGCTCCCACCTGCGGTTCCGCCGTCGCGAGCGAGCGCATGATGCCGGTGCAGAACCCGAGCGCCCCCATGGCCAGCGCCGTGCGCCACACGCAGGCGATCACGTGCTTGTAGGTGCGCGGATGTTCCTTGGGCACGTCTTCGAACATGGGCTGGTCGAGGTCGATGGTGCGGCTCATGAGCACGATGGCCAGGCCGAACAGCGGCAGGAAGACGAGCGGGATGAGATAGGCCGTCACGGCCACGGGGATGAGGTGCAGCGCGAAGTAGAAGATCGACCCCCAGGCGGTGCCGCTGATGAGCGTGTGGTTCCCTTCGTGGGCGTCCATGCTGGCGAACAGGCGCTGCCAGAGCATGTAGAAGCCCGCCGATCCGATGCCGAGCAGCACGCCGCCCGCGGTGACGAGCGCCAGGGCGGCCTCGTCCAGGTAGATGGCGCCGATGAGCGAGGACCAACCGATGATGTGGGGAGCGGCCACGGCTTTCACCATGAAACGGCGCGCGCCGTCGGGGAAGAGGTAGGTGCCCGCAGCACTGGCGAAGAACGTCACGGCGAAGGCGAGGGACTGGGCGGCGAAGAAGTGCAGCAGGATGTCGGGCGTCTGGAAGCCCATGGGCAGGAAGGGGAACACGCCGCCCCAGACGCTGGCGGCGTTGATGGCGAGGAAGAGCCCGTAGCCGAGCGAGGGCAAATCGGGCCTTACGGCCTGTATGGCGGCGGGCAGTTCCACGGTTCTCCCAAGCTGCGGCAGACGCTTCCGTTCCGCGCGCCTCGCAATCCGGCCGGGGCGCGACGGGGGTCGGTTCGTCGCGCCTGCGCCGGCGGACGGCCGTTCCCCTTCGAGCAGTATAACGGTACGCGGGAGGCTAACCTATGAGGGACTTCATAATACTTTCGATTAAGAAATATATCTGAGCAGGGAGAATGCAAAATTCACATGGGTTATGTGACAAACTCGCCCGCGTCGGTGCCCTACAATCGGCGCTGTCGGGGCGGCTGGGCCGTCCGGACGCGGGCCCGTGACGGGTCCGGAAGAGGGAACGAAGAGGGAACGAGAAGAGAGGGAGGCACCATGACCGATCATGGGAAGACCGCGGTATCCCGACGGACGTTCGTGAAGGGCTCGGCGCTGGCCGGCCTGGGGGCTGCAACCTTCGGTGCAGCTTCCATGTTCGGCTGCTCGTCGCCGGCTCCCGAGAAGCCGGAAGAGAAGCCCGAGCAGCCGAAGACCCCCGAAGCCGAACCCGAACGGGTGCCCACGAAGGCTTCCGCGGCGCCGATGGACGACACCGTCGTCTGGACGCACTGCGCCGTCAACTGCGGCAGCTGCTGCGCCTTGCAGTGCCATGTGAAGGACGGCGAGATCGCCTACGTCGAATCCGACAACACCGGCTCCGCCGAGCTGGGCGAGCCCCAGCTGCGCGCCTGCCTGCGCGGCCGTTCCATCCGCCGCTGGCTGCAGAGCCCCGACCGCCTGAACAAGCCGCTCAAGCGCGTGGGCAAGCGCGGCGAGGGCAAGTTCGAGGAGATCGAGTGGGACGAGGCGCTCGACACCATCGCCTCCGAGATGAAGCGCATCCGCGAGACCTACGGCGACGAGGCCATGACGTGCCACTACTCCTCCGGCGTGTGCCAGGGCCAGGTGCAGGCGAACCCCGTCAAGCGCCTGCTGAACCTCACCGGCGGCCAGCTGAACTACTACGGGTCGTACAGCTCGGCCCACATCTCCGCAGCTGGCACCTACACTTACGGCGGCGGCTCCTACGGCAGCTCGTTTCTGACCATCCAGCCGGGCCAGCTGGTCGTGATGTTCGGCGACAGCCCGGCCGACACCCGCATGGGCGGCGGCGCGCACACCCATGACTTCGCCTACGTCCGCGAGACCACCGGCTGCCGCGTGATCAACATCGACCCGCGCATGACTGACACCACCTGCGGCCAGGGCGGCGAGTGGATTCCCATCCGTCCCGGCACCGACGGCGCCCTGTGCGCGGCGCTGGCCTACGAGATCATCAACAACGGCTGGGCCGACGAGGAGTTCCTGCACACCTACTGCGTGGGCTACGACGAGGAGACCCTGCCCGAGTCCGCCAAGGGCAAGAACGCCTCCTACAAGGACTACATCCTGGGCAACGGCCCCGACGGCACGCCCAAGACGCCGGCCTGGGCCGCGGCCATCACGCTCATCCCCGAGAAGCGCATCGTCGATCTGGCCCGCGAGATGCACGAGTCCGACCCCTGCTACATCTGCCAGGGCTACGGCCCGCAGCGTCGCGCCAACGGCGAGATCACGGCCCGCGCCATCATGGTGCTGCCGCAGCTGCTCGGTCAGATCGGCAAGCCCGGCACCTCCGACGGCCGTCGCGAGGGATCCATGTCTGTGGGCCTGGGCATGATCCCCACGGGCGAGAACCCGGTCAAGACGAACATCCCCACCTTCGAATGGCCCAACGCCATCCTGCACGGCGAGGAGCTGACCGCGCTCAACGCCGGCGTGCAGGGCGCCGACAAGATGTCCGCCTCCATCAAGCTCATCTGGAACTACGCCGGCAACTGCCTGACCAACCAGCACTCGGACATCAACTACACCCACGACATCCTGGCCGACGAGAGCCTGGTGGAGTTCATCGTCACGTCCGAGATCTTTATGACCGACTCCGCGAAGTACTCCGATATCATCATTCCCGACCTCACCTCCCAGGAGCAGCTGTCCATCTCTTCCGACGGCTATTCGGACAACATGATCGCCGTCATCTTCGGCGCTCCGGTCTACGAGCCGAAGTTCGAGCGCCGCGGCATCTACGAGGTGTGCGCCGACCTGGCCGACCGTCTGGGCGTGGGCGAGGCGTTCACCGAGGGCAAGACCCGCGAGGACTGGCTGCGCCAGATCTACGACGAGTGCCGCGAGAAGCACGCCGACTGGAACATGCCCACCTGGGAAGAGGGCTACAAGATGGGCGTGTGGAAGCGCAAGCCCGAAGTGAACCTGTCGCTCAAGGCCTTCGTCGAGGATCCGGTTGCCAACCCGCTGAAGACGCCCTCCGGCAAGATCGAGATCTACTCCGAGAAGCTGGCCGGCTTCGAGGAGACCTGGGAGTTGGCCGAGGACGAGGTTGTCACGGCGCTTCCCATCTACGACCCCGGTTTCCTGGGCTACGAGGCCTGCACCGAGGAGTACCCGCTGCAGATCACGGGCTTCCATTACAAGGCGCACACCCATTCCAGCTACGCCAACAACGAGGTCATCCAGACGGCCGCCCATCATGTGGCCTGGGTCAACCCCATCGACGCGGAAGCTCGCGGCATCAAGGACGGCGACACGATCCGCGTGTTCAACGACTGCGGCGAGATCCGTATCGAGGCCAAGGTCACCCCGCGCGTCATCCCGGGCAACGTGAGCATCCCGCAGGGCATGTGGCACGACGCCGACATGGCGGGCGACAAGGTGGACCACGGCGGATGCATCAACACGCTGACGAAGTACCGTCCGTCGCCGTTGGCCAAGGCCAACCCGCAGCACAGCAACATCGGCCAGATCGCGAAGGCGTAAGAGGGGGAGACAACCATGGCCCAGTACGGTTTTCATTTCGACGGGACGCGATGCACCGGCTGCAAGACCTGCGTGCTCGCCTGCAAGGATAAGAACGACCTGCCCAACGACATCAACTTCCGCAATGTGCACGAGTTCGGCGGCGGCTCGTGGAAGCAGGACGCCAGCGGCTGCTGGACGACCGACGCCTTCACCTACCACGTGTCCGTGGCCTGCAATCACTGCGATGCGCCCGCCTGCATGGAGATGTGCCCGCAGGGGGCCATCGGCAAGGACGAGGCCACCGGCGAGGTGTTCTCGGATCCCGAGATGTGCATCGGTTGCGGGACCTGCGCGAACTCCTGCCCCTACGGCGCCCCGAAGGTGGACGCCACCAAGAAGAAGTCGGTCAAATGCGACATGTGCGCCGACCGCGTGGCCGCGGGCAAGCAGCCCGTCTGCGTCGAGGCGTGCCCGCTGCGTGCCCTGGACTTCGGCAAGATTGATGATTTGCGCGCCAAGTACGGCACCGACGCTGAGGTGGCCCCGCTGCCGGCGGCCAGCGAGACGAAGCCGAACCTGGTGATCACGCTTCCCGTGAACGCCAAGAAGGTCGGCGATACGAGCGGCGACGAGCAGAATCCGCGCGAAATCAAGTAGAGGGATGCGGTAGAGTGAGGCTCGAGGGCTGAGCGCGCTGGCGACCTGGGCTATGATGCTTAAGGTCGCCAGTGTCTTTTGAGGGGATGTGCCGGAGGGAGGAGGCAAGGTGCAGCACGGGTTTCACTTCAACGGGCTTCGCTGCACCGGGTGCAAGACCTGCATGCTCGCATGCAAGGACTACCACGACCTTTCGCCGTCGATTTCATTTCGGCAGGTCTACGAGTACGTCGGGGGCGGTTGGAGCGTCGGCGCCGACGGTCTGCCGGCGCAGGACGTCTTCGCCTACTACGTGTCCTCGGCCTGCAACCACTGCGCGCACCCCATCTGCACCCAGGTATGCCCCACCGGGGCCATGGGCAAGGACGAGGACGGCATCGTGACCGTCGACGAGCGGCGTTGCATCGGGTGCGGGTACTGCGCCCTGTCGTGCCCCTACCGGGCGCCGAAGGTGGACCGGGAGGCGGGCCACAGCGTGAAGTGCGACGGATGCGTGGAGCGCGTGCGGGAGGGCAAGCGGCCCGTCTGCGTGGAGGCGTGCCCGCTGCGCGCCCTGGACTTCGGGCCTGTCGACGAGCTGCGCCGACGCTACGGGGAGGAGAGCGACCTTCTGCCGCTTCCTGACTCCTCGGCCACTTCTCCGAGTCTGGTGGTCACGAAGCCGGCCTGCGTCCGCGCCGATGCCGAACGGGTTGCGCGCGAAGGCGCCGTGGCGAACGTCCGAGAAATCGTCTAGAAGGGATAAGCGATGACCGAGGAAATGGAAGCCATCGAGTTCGCCGGGTCCACGCTGGCGCCGTTCTTCTTGAACGATCCGCGAAAGGGCGACGCCGGCGAGGCGTTCGCCGCTCTGGGGCAGTTGGACGTCGACGCCGCCGCGAAGGAGTGGCCCTTCGTCGACGAGGCGCAGGCGGCTGCGGCGTTCGATTTGATGAAGGCGGGGCTCGCCGACGGCCCCGACGCCGACGAGCTGGTATGGGAGTACCGCCGGCTGTTCGTGGGACCGGGGCATCTGCCGGTTCCCCCGTGGGGGTCGGTCTACACCGACGTGGAGTCGGTGGTGTTCGGCGAGAGCACCCTGGCCCTGCGCGCGTTCATGCGCAAGGAGGGCGTGGAGCGCACCGCCGACGAGCGCACGCCCGAGGACCACATCGGGCTCATGTTGGCGCTCATGGCCTACCTCGCCCGCGAGAAGCCGGAGAGCCTGGACGAGTTTCTTTCCGAGCACCTGCTCACCTGGGCTCCCCATTACCTCGACGAGCTGGGGGAGGAGTCGGCGCATCCGTTCTACGAAGGGCTGGCCCAGCTGACCCGCGCGACGCTGGAGGGCATCGGGCGGACTCGGGGTCTGCAGGTGACCCTGCCGCGCTTCTACCGGTAGGCGCATGCGCCCATGACCGGTTTCCCCACCGCCTTCAGCGAGATCACCCTGGTTCTGTTCACGACGCTGGCGCCTTCCGGGGCGCTCGCCTACGTGCTGGCGAACCTGCCGATCGCCTTCGGCCGCGCCACCGACGAGGAGCGCGAGCACCTCGACAGGTCGTCGTGGCTGTTGCTGGCCGTCACCATGGTGGGGCTCGTCGCGTCGGCGACGCACCTGGGCAACCCCTCGAACGCCCTGTACGTGTTCACGGCCGTGGGCAAAAGCCCCCTTTCCACCGAGGTCTTCTGCGCCGTGGTGTTTTTGGCCCTCGCCGGCGTGTACTGGCTGTACTCCTTCGCCGAGCGGCCCCGCCGGCGGCTGCAGCGGGCGGCCGTCATCGCTACCAACGCGGCGGCGCTCGCGTTCGTCGCGGCGACGGCCTTCGCCTACAACGTGGGCACCGTCCCCACGTGGAGCCATCCCCTGGTGCCGATCTCGCTGTTCGCGAACGCCCTGATGGGCGGTCCGGTGTTGGCGTGCCTGGGCTTTGCGGCGGCGCGCTTCGAGCCGGGGCGCGCGCCATGGGGAGGCAGGCTTCTGGGGCTCTCGGCGGCGGCCCTTGCGGCGAACCTGGCCGTGTACGCCGTCATGGCTGTACAGCTGGCGCCGGTCTCCAACGAGCTAGCGAGCGTGCCCGAGCTGGTGCCGAACTACGCGGCGTTCATCGCGGCGTTCGCGGTGCTGGCCGCGGCTGGGCTTTTCGTGGGGTTCCGCGGTCTGCGGGCCCGGGGGAGGAGCCTTGTCGTCAGGATGGCCTGCGCGAGCGCTCTCGTGCTGGCGGGGCTGTTCGTCATGCGCTTCACGTTCTACATGTCGCACCTGACCATCGGGCTGGGAATCTGAGGGCGCGTTTCCGGCGGGCGCACTTCTTCGGGAAGGCGTGCCCGTTCGCGGCGCTGGCGTCCCCGGTCGTCCCTTAGCGTTCGCCGAACTTCGGCAGGGTGCGCAGGAGCGCCCAGGCTTCCTGCTTGCCCCGGTCGGTTTCCATGAGCGATTCGAAATCGTCGAAGGCCACGAAGGGGCGGCCCAGCAGCGAGGCGCGCTCACCCAGGGCGAGGGGGCAGCGGTAGCCGGCGGAGAGCGCTTCGGCGCTGGTGCGGTCGGCGCAGACCAGGCACAGCGGGTCGATGCCTTCGACCAGCACGAACAGCGAGCGCGGGTCGAGGGCTTGCGCGTCGGGGCGGTCGGAGCCGTCGGGCGAGTCGACAGGGCCTGATGCGTCGAGGCTGTCGGGGGCGCCGAAGGCCTCCAGGCTGGCGACCACCGCTCCGTCGTCGCCGTAGCCTAATGCCCGGGCCGAGTTGCGGCAGGCGGTTTGCGCCGCTTCGTGCAGCGGGCGGGCGCTCACTACCAGAAACGTGCCCAGGCGCTGGCCTTGCAGATGGTCGGCGAACATGCCCCATGCTTGGTCAAGGGCTGCTTCGTACATGGTTGCGCTGGCTTTGGGCATGGTGGCGGTACGCCTTTCGAAGGGTAGGGCGAGCGTCGGAGTCCGTGGGCGGCCACCGACGGCGGACGGCGAAACGTTGTCGTCTGTCGTCATTCTACCCCATCGCGATGCGCATGGTTGTCGAGCGCGGTGGGCTTCCTTCGCCCATCTGTGTCCGGAACGACGTGAGAGACGCGGGCTGCGGATGTCAAGGGCTATTAAGGATTGGGAAAGATTTCGGTAAGAAAGACTCAGTATTCGGGGCATGGTGATTAATGACCTACAGGCATAGGCTGAGCTCAGGCTTGAAAAAGCCATCTAGGGGAAACCAATGACGCAATCAAAGAGGAGGAAGCAATGGCAAACCACCAAAGCGTATTGCGCAAGGCGCCGTGGCTGAACAGGCGCAGCTTCGTGAAGCTGGGTGCGGCCGCCACGACGGCGCTGGCCGCCGGCGGGCTGAGCGCCTGCGCGAGCAGCGGCCCGAAGACCACGCCCGCCACCGACCCGACCGAGGCCGGAGCGGAAGAAGAGGAGACCCGCTCGCCCATGCCCGTTGACGACCGCAACATCACCGAGGGCACATGGGTAAGCGCGGCGTGCTGGCACAACTGCGGAGGCCGCTGCGTGAACAAGGTGCTGGTGCGCGACGGGGTGGTGGTTCGCCAGAAGACCGACGACAGTCACGAGGATTCCGCCGAGTTCCCGCAGCAGAGAAGCTGCGTGCGCGGCCACTCCCAGCGCAATCAGGTGTTCTCTGCCGACCGTTTGAAGTACCCCATGAAGCGCAAGAGCTGGCAGCCGGGCGGTGGCGAGAACGCCCACGGCGAACTGCGCGGTATGGATGAGTGGGAGCGCATTAGCTGGGATGAGGCTTTCGAGCTAGTGGCTAGTGAGTTCACCCGCATCGCCGAGGCCTACGGCCCTCGCGCCTTTTTCGGCGACGGAGGCGAGGCGTGCAAGGTGCTCAGCCTTATGGGCGGCTTCATTCCGAACTGGGGAACCACCTCTTGGGGTTCGTGGCGCTTCACTGCGCCGACCGTCGGCTTGCCTGATGGGTTCTCCGGCGGAGGAACTGGCATCAACGACCGCTTCGACCTCCAGGAATGCGACTACGTTGTCGCTTTGGGTATCAATCCCGCATGGTCGTCTGCAGGCAACCCCTCAAGCTTCATGCTACAGGTCAAGCAGTCTGGTGCGAAGTTTATCGGCATCGATCCGTTCTACAACGATTCTTATGCTTTAGTCGATGCGGATTGGATCCAATGCCGACCCTCGACGGATATCGCGTTTCTGCTGGGCGTCGCCAATGCCATGCTTGAGATGGACGACGAAAAGCACCTGATTGACTGGGGCTACCTAGCGAAGTACACGGTTGGTTTCGACGCCGACTCCATGCCCGAGGGCGAAGATCCCGAGGGCAACTTCAAAGATTACGTGCTCGGCACCTATGACGGCGTTCCCAAGACGCCGGAGTGGGCGTCGAAGATTTGCGGGTCCGATCCGCAGAAGATTCGTGAGGTGGCCCAGATCGTTGGCAAAGATAACAAAGTGGCCATCCTCTCTGCTTGGGCCAACGGCCGCACTCACAGCTCCGATTCGCTCGGTCAGGTGTTCATGACCGTGGGCGCCATGGGCGGTCATTACGGCAAATCGGGACACATGTGCGGCATCTCCGGCCATCGGTACGCCTTCAACGGGGGCCCTCATCTGGTGAAAGCCGGAGCAGCCGGTCAGCCTTCCGTGAAGAACCCCCTTGCCGCCACCGAGGGCATGAACCATACGCAAATGTGGCAGGGCATCCTCGAAGGCTCCTACACCTACTGCGGTGGAGCCACTGCTAAGTCGCCGGGGGAGCAGCGCGACGTCGACATCAAGCTTATCTACCACGACAGCAGTGCCCGCTTGCAGACCGCTGACGGCCAGGCCATGGGCATCGAGGCCCACCGCAAGGTCGATACGGTGGTTTCCCATGGCATGTTCCTTACCACGAACGCCCTGTACTCGGACATCGTGCTGCCCGTGACGTCGATGTGGGAGGTGGAGGGAGGCTTCCAGACGGGCGGCAAGGAAGCGCTCTTCTACCATTCCAAGGTTGTCGACCCCATGTATGAAAGCAAGACCGACGCCCAGATTGCTCGCGGCCTGTGCGACAAGCTGGGACTTGACGCCACCCAGCTTTACGCGCTCAGCGATCACCAGGCGCTGTTCAACCAGCTTCTCGGCGCCACCTATATCGACGAGGCGGGCGAAGAGAAGCCGCTGCTGACTATCACCGCGGACGATATCGCGAAATGGGGGTGCGAGGGCGAGCCCCAGGAAGGCGTCGTCGCTCTAGACAAGTTCATCTCCGACGGCGTGTACCAGATTCCGCGCAAGAAGGGCGACGCCTATACCTTCATCGCGTTCAAGGACTTTGTCGATGATCCCGAAGCCAACCCGCTTAAGACGGCGACGGGGAAGATGGAGATCTGCTCCCAGACGTTGAGGGACTCCATTAATGCCATCGGGTTCTCGACCATCGAGGCGGTTCCGACCTATATCGCACCCCAGGAGGGTTACGAGGCGACGTTCTCCGACTTTGACAAGGGCATCAAGGGTCAGTATCCCTTCCAGGTTTACAACCCCCATTACCTGCGTCGTTCTCATACGGTGTTCGACAACGTGCAGTGGCTCCGCGAAACCTGGCCGAACCCCGTGTTCCTCAGCGCTGTCGACGCAGCGGAGAAGGGCATCTCCACCGGGGACACGGTACTTCTGACCAGCCCTCACGGCAAATGCCTGCGCAAGGCGAGCGTCACCCAGAGGCTCATGCCCGGCGTGATCGGCCTGCCTCACGGCGCATGGGTGAACGTCGACGAGAATACCGGCATAGACCGTGCTGGCTCCGACAACTACCTGACGGGTCAGGTGCAGTCCGGTCAAGGAACGTCTGGCTGGAACACCTGCATCTGCAACTTGGAGAAGTACGGCGAGGCACTTCCGGAAGATATCGATGTCGAGATGCGCATCGTCTCGGCTCAGGCCTAAAGGAGCGATGAGATGACGAAGCAAGGTTTCTACTTCAACATGGCGGCCTGTATCGGATGCCGGACCTGCCAGATTGCATGCAAGGACAAGAACGACCTTGCCGTGGGCGATACGTTCCGACGTCTGGAGGACTACGAGGTGGGGGAGTTTCCTTCTGCCACGGTGTACCATTACTCGCGCACATGCAATCATTGCGAGAATCCCGCCTGCGTACAGGTTTGCCCCAACTCGGCGATGTACATCAGCGAGGAGGACGGCACGGTGCTGCACGACGACGAGAAGTGCATCGGCTGCCAGTACTGCGTGAAGGCCTGCCCCTACGGCGTGCCCACCTATATAGAGTCGTTGCAGCTGACCCACAAGTGCGATGGATGCCTGGCCTTGCGCAACGCCGGCGAGAGCCCGGCCTGCGTGGCATCGTGCCCCATGCGGGCGCTGGAGTTCGGCCCCTTCGACGAGCTGAAGAGTCGCCATCCTGACGCCGTGCGCGACATCGCCATGCTTCCTAGCTCGTCCGAGACGGAGCCGTGCACGCTGATCGGCCCGCGGCCTGTCGCTGTCGATTCGGCCGGAAGCGAGATCTGGTTCTAGGGCTTTGCCGGGCGCGGGTGCCGAAAAGGGCAGCCGCGCCCTCTTGTCTGCTGCGGCGGGGAGGCGATGCCGCCGCCCGGTCGCTTTGCGCTCTTTCCGTTTGCCTGGTGTAGGATAAGCATCGGATGCGCGCTCGGCGCTGCGCGAGAGGCGAATACTGTGAGGGGGCGAGCCGTGAGGGACCTGGGCAACGTGCGTCTGAAGACCAAGTTCGGCGTACTCATCGTGCTTTTGGTGGTCATGTCGCTGGGAGCGAACATCGTCTGGACGTCGATGAACGCCCGTTCCCAGATGGAGAACGAGCTGCGGGAGAAGGGCCAGGTTTTGGCCCAGCAGATGGACGCGGTTTGGGGGTTCATGGCCTCCAACCAAGACCGGCTTGAGCAGATCTCCTATACCGACAAGGGCGTTTATCAGGGGCTTCATTGCGCCATCGTAGGTCGCAGCATCGGGCAGCTGTTCACGTCCCAGTCGACCTACTCCACCAAGTTCGTGAACTTCAACCCCCGCAACCCCGCCGACGAGCCCGACGCGTTTGAGTCTGCGGCGCTGAACGCGTTCTTCGAGCATGATGCCGTGGAGTTCTACCAGATCACCGAGCAGGACGGCGAAGAGGTCTTCCGCTACGTCGCCCCCATGCGCATAGAGCAGAACTGCCTGGAATGCCACGGCGAGCCGGCGGGCGAGCTGGACGTGACGGGTTTCGCGAAGGAGGGCTGGAAGCTGGGGGACGTGGGCGGCGCCATAAGCATCGTCATGCCCTTGGACGTGTACATGGAAAGCGAGCGCGCCTCCATCATCCAGGACGTCATCTTCTTCGGCGGCATGCTGATCGTGTGCCTGCTGGTCATCTACTTGGCGCTGCGGTACCTGGTGACCAAGCCGCTGGCCCGCATACGCTCCGGCGTGGAGTGCATCCAGCAGGGCAACTTGGACGTGCGGTTCGCCCATTCCCAGTCCTCGCGCGAGATAAACGACCTTATGCGCGAGTTCAACACCATGGCCGCCGAGCTGTCCGGCATCTACGGGAGCCTTGAGACACAGGTAAGCGACAGGACCGCGCAGCTGGCCCGGGCCAACGAGGTACTCGAGCAGCAGCGGGGTCAGCTCGAGCAGGCCAACCGCCGCCTCAGGGAGGAGAACCGCTACAAGTCCGACTTCCTGGCCATGATGAGCCATGAGCTTCGCACGCCCCTGACCAGCATCATCGCCTTCGCCGAGCTGCTGAGCAGCGAAAGTGAGCCGGCTGACGAGAAAGAGGCGGAGACCCTGCGTGAGATCGAAGCCAACAGCCATGCCTTGCTGCTGATGATCAACGACATACTGGAGATGAGCCGCCTGGACGCGGGCAGAACGGATATGAACGTGGAAGTGGTCGATTTAGGGGATGTGGCCGGCATGGTGTGCGACGTGGTGCGCCCCCTTGCCAGCCGCAATGGCCTGGAGTTTTCCTGCGAGATAGATCCAGACGTCCCCTTGATAAGCGCGGATTTCGAGAAGGTTCGCCATGTGGTCGAGAATCTGTGCGGCAACGCCATGAAGTTCACGCCCGAAGGGGGCAGCGTGCGGCTTTCCATAGGCATGGACGAGCAGGGAGAGCACGTCCTCATCCGGGTTTGCGATACGGGAATCGGCATCGCGCCCCAGGACTGGGAGCGCATCTTCGAAAGGTTCGTCCAGGTAGACTCGTCGGTTTCGCGGAGGTATAGCGGAACGGGGTTGGGGCTGGCGCTGGCCAAGGAGTACGTGGAGATGCACGGGGGCACCATAGCAGTGGAAAGCGAGTTGGGGCATGGCAGCACGTTTGTTGTGAGTCTGCCTGCGAGGGTAAAGGAGGGCTAGTGGAGCGAAACGCTGCATCGTCTCGGCCTGCGGCGGCGGCCAAGATCATGCTTATCGACGACGACAAGAGCCTGCATGTGCTGATGCGGCGCATTCTGGAGGGCTCGGGCTACCGGTTCTGTGGGGCGCAGGACGGTGCGAGCGGCCTGGAGATGCTGGTGCAGGAGAAGCCCGACCTGCTTATCCTGGATGTCATGATGCCGGGGATGAATGGGTTCGAGGTGTGTCGCCGCATGCGCGAGGGAGGCAGGAGGATCCCGGTGATCTTCCTGTCGGCCAAAGGCGACATCGTGGACAAGTCCATCGGGTTCAACGCCGGGGGCGACGACTACGTGGTGAAGCCGTTCAGCTCCGACGAGCTGCTGCTGAGGGTGCAGGCGCACCTGCGCCGCCACCGGGACGACTTGGCCTTCGCCAAGGCCGTCAGCCGGGAGGGGTCGAGCAAGACGGGCGATCTGGAGATCCGCTTCAATTCCTACGAGGCCTACTTGCGCGGTCGGCCGCTGAACCTGACGGCCAAGGAGTTCGAGATCTTGGCGCTTTTGGCCGCCAACCCCGGCCAGGTGTTCACCCGGGGCCAGATCTACGAGCACATCTGGGGGTCGGACAGCACCGTGGACGAAAGCAGCATCACGGTGTTCATCCGCAAGATCCGCGAGAAGATAGAGGACAACCCCTCGCAGCCGAAGTACCTGCTGACGGTCTGGCGCGTCGGGTACAAGTTCGTCGAGCGGGTCTAGCCTTAGGGCTTGGCGCCCGGGCGCCACCTGCTGCGTCAGCGCACCTGCTTGGAAAGCGACGCGTCCTCGAACTCCTTCGCTTCGTTTCGCTCGCAGCGGCCTCCCGGACAGCGGGAATCCAGGTCGTAGGAGCTCCAGTCGCGACGTTTGTCCTTCAGGCTTGCGCGTACTTGCCGCTCCAGCCGGCGATGGGCGGCCAGGACGTGCAGGGTGCTTTTCGGGCTCTGGCGGATCTCTCGCAGCGCCCTGCCTGCTTCGGCGTTCATGGCTCGTTCTGCCAGCAAGGCCAGAAGCGGCATGAGGAACACCGACACGCCGCCGGCCGCCACCAGCACGGATGCCGTTTCCTGGCTCATGGCGTCGGCGCTTACGGCCACGGACGTCACGGCGACGATGATGGGCAGCGCCGTGGCGCAGTAGAACGATACCGTCAGCCGCTCGCGCACGTCCATGGCGCGCGAGCTTTTCCCCAGCGTCAGCGACACGAAGATGGGCAGGGCGCGCACGAACAGCAGCAGCACGATGAACAGGGCCAGCAGCTCGGGCGCCTCCCCGATGGCCCGCAGGTCGACCTTGGCACCCGATACCACGAAGAACAGCGGGACCAGAAAGCCGTAGGCGATGGCGTTGTGCTTCATCTCCATGGTTTGGTTGCCCTCGGGGATGATGAAGCGCAGGATGAACCCGGCGGCGAAGGCGCCCAGCACGATGTCCAGGTCGAACACCGCCGAGATAGCCGTCAGCCCTATGAGCAGCAGGTTCACCGTGCGGATGATCATCTGGGAGTTCGTGTCGGCGTTGTCGCGGATGAAAGTGGACACCCTGCCGCCCACGGATTTGCCCACTTTCGGCACGATGGCGAACAGCACGGCGATGGCCAGGAAGGCGGCAAGCACCAGCATGGTCTGCCAGGTGGCGCGGGCTGAAAGCAGCAGCGCTATGGCGATAATGGGGAACAGCTCGCCCCAGGTCCCGTAGGCGATGATCTCGTCGCCTACGCGGGTGCCCAGGATCCCCCGCTCCTGCAGGATGGGCAGGAGGGTTCCCATGGCCGTGGTGGTAAGCGCGATGACGACGGCGAGCCCGTCCAGGTCGAAGGCGGAAAGCGTGGGCCACAGCGCCACGATGGCGAACGCGATGGCGAAGGTGACGAGCCAGGTGGCCGCGCCGCGCCTGCCCTCGGCACCGGCCAGGCTTTTCGGCGAGATCTCGTAGCCGGCCAGCAGGAAAAGGAAAGCCAGCCCCAGGTCGGAGAATAGCGAGATGGCCTCGTTGGTCTGGATGATCCCCGCGCCATAAGGACCCAGCAGCGCGCCGGCGATGAGCAGCAGCACCGTTTCGGGCACTGCCTTGCCGGGAATGAGCGACGCCAGAAGGGGGCAGACCACGGCAACGAGGGATATGTAAGCAAGAGAGACCAGGTCGGCGGTCATGGCTCCTCCTTGGTTGGGCTGCTGCGGCGCGTTGCGGATGCGCGTCGGGCGGGCGGCGGGCTGCTGTGGCCGGTATGATGCTGGCGGTTTGCTGCTGCGGCGCACCTCCGGCATGCGTCGGTATGGTGAGCGGCTTCGGCATCGTCTGCGTTTCGCCGACCATCTTGCTTACTATAACGCTTAGCGCCGCGGCTGGCGCAGAGGGCCGTGCAGCGGCAATGGATTGTTGACGGAGGCTGCGTGGCGGGCTTGCCGGCGCGGCTTTCCACCTGCGAATGCTACAGTTTGCGGAAAAATTCACACGCGGCAGTTGCCCCCGATGCGCCTTTGGCCTATAACGGGCGGAGCGAAAACCGCGATCGTAGCCGCTTTCGGCGAGCCCGCACGGGCCTGTCGGGAGGCGGAGAACCCAAGGAGGACGCCATGTGCGCCAACGGAGTTAACACCGGTCAGTTCGAGCAGATGATCGACCAGATAGACGACCACGTGAAGCTGGAGCGCCGCTGGGCCCACACTTTGGGGCACATGGCGGGCGATGCCGGTTACGCCACGGTGTGCGAGCGGCTGCATGAGGCCCAGGCGCTGCTGGACGAGGTGCGTGCCAAGCTGGACGAAGCGAAGGACGCCTTGGAAGACGACGCCGACGCTGCCGGCGGCGTGACGGTTAGCCTGGTCTAGGACGCTGCTATGGCAAGCGAGCTGGTGCGTTTCTCGGTGGCCATGCCCGAGGACCTGCTCATGGACTTCGACCGCTTGGTGTCCAAGCGCGGCCTGGCCAAGAACCGCAGCGAGGTAGTGCGCGACCTGGTGCGCGAAGCCCTGGTGGAGGAGCGCTGCGCCATGCCCGGCGTCGAGGTGATGGGGACCCTGACCATCACCTTCGACCACCACTCCTCAGACTTGCAGGACAAGCTGCACGCCATCCAGCACGAGTACTTCGGCAACATCGTGTCCAGCATGCATGTGCACCTGGACGCCCATGGCTGCCTGGAGGTGATCGTGCTGCGCGGAGAGGCGGAGCTGGTGCAGGACATCGCGAACCTTATCCTAGGCACGAAGGGTGTGAAGAACGGCAAGCTGGTGCTGACCACCACGGGCAGGAGCCTGTGGGGCTGATCCGAACCTGCGCCCGTTCGCGGCGCGGACGACGATTTCCGGACGACAAGATGGAGGCGTCATGGACGAAGTGGTGATGCTTGGCCACGGCAGTGGCGGCACGATGATGAAGCGCATCATCGACGAGGTGTTCTTCGAAGCCTACGCTGGCGAGGAGCTGCGCCGCGGCGACGATGCGGCCGTGCTGCCGGCGCCCGGGCCGCGCGAGCGCCTGGCGTTTTCCACCGACAGCTTCGTCGTGACGCCCCATTTCTTCCCCGGCGGCGACATTGGGCGCTTGGCGGTGTGCGGCACCGTGAACGACGTGGCCACTTCGGGCGCCACCCCTTTGTATCTGAGCTGCGGATTCATCCTTGAAGAGGGCTTTCTCGTGGACGATCTGCGCCGCATCTGCGCCAGCATGGCAGAGTGCGCCCGGGAGGCAGGTGTGGTCATCGTCACCGGCGACACGAAGGTGGTCAACCGCGGTCACGGCGACGGGGTGTTCATCAACACCTCGGGCGTGGGCATGCTGGACGCGGGCGTGAACCTGGGCGGCGCGCAGTGCCGGCCGGGGGACGCCGTGCTGGTGAGCGGCACCTTGGGCGACCACGGCATTACCATCATGAGTTGCCGCGAGGAGCTTTCCTTCTCCGCCGACATTCGAAGCGATGCGGCCCCCCTGAACCACCTGATCGCCGACGTGCTGGCGGCGGCTCCGCAGACGCGCTGCTTCCGCGACCCTACGCGCGGGGGCTTGGCCTCCACGTTGAACGAGCTCGCATCCCAGGCGGGGGTGGACTTCGTGGTGGACGAGGACGCGGTTCCCGTGAAGCCTGCAGTGCGCGGCGCATGCGAGATGCTGGGCTACGACGTGCTGCAGGTGGCAAACGAGGGCAAGATGGTGTGCGTGGTGGCCCCCGATCAGGCCGAAGCGGCTCTAGCGGCCATGCGCGCGAACCCCTACGGCGCCGATGCGGCCATTATCGGGCACGTGGAAGAGGCCCGTCCCGAGCGCGGCCCGAAGGTGTTTCTGCGCACGGGCTTCGGCGGCAAGCGCATCCTGGACATGCTGGTGGGCGAGCAGCTTCCGCGCATCTGCTAGCGGTTGGTCGGCGTGTTTGCTCGCGCGCGTCCGAGCTGCTGCGCCGACGCCTCTGGCGTAGCGGCATGCCCCTGACGCCCCTTGCGCACGCCCAAAGGCGGTCGGGTTGCCGTCGGGGACGGCCGAGACCCTCCGGATTCCGGCGGGTCGGCGTTCGAGCAGAGGTCTTGCCGCTTGTAGAAGCTCCCATGCACTTCAAAAGATTGCCCTTGCATTGTGGGCGGAGTTTGGTATCTTGCGCTCATGCCAAAAGCGCATGGGCCCGCGAGCGCGGGGTTGAAACAGACGAGAAGGAGCAAGCCATGTCCCATCCGGTTATCGATGCTGACGAGTGCATCGGCTGCGGCATCTGCGTTGACGCGTGCCCTCAGGAAGTGCTGGAAGTTGTCGGCGGTGTTGCCGAAGTGGTGAACGAAGACAGCTGCATCGCCTGCGGCGACTGCGTTGAAGAGTGCCCCATGGGCGCCATCCCCGAGATCGTCGAGGAGTAGCGCGAAGTCTTTCCTCAGCTTGTAGCTGCAAGGCCCGGCTCCTAAAGGAAACCGGGCCTTTTTGCCGTCTTGCGATGGCGACAAGCGGTGCGGGCTATCTCATATTGCTGGATGGGGAGCCGTTCGCTCGACGCAGCGCTTGAGCGGAAAAGGATTAGGGGGAATGGCGAGAGGGGCGGTTGTTGAAAGCTTTGGAGATGGGACTGAGACGAACTGCGCCCGCTTCCTTTCCCGCTGTTTGGAAACTCGTTCGATGCGTACTTGGGCTGCCGCTACCGACACCCCGAACTTGTCGGCGATTTCATACTTGTCCATGCCGACGATTCCGCACAGGGGCATAAGAAGCTCTTCTGCCAGGACATCTGCTTGCCATTCGGCGTTCTCGTATCGAAAAGTCGTCTCGGATTGCTTTTCGTTGGGGTCAGCCACGCCATGTGCGAGTATAAGGTGACTTCCTTCGTGGGTACCAGTGTAACGGGCGTATCCCAGCCCCTTGCAGAGGTCGCTGTAGACATCTTCCCGTAGACACAAGCGATGTATGGTCGGGTAGGTCCGTCCGAGATCTTCACCGAGCTCTTCTTTTCCGAGGATTTCAAAAGAGTAGTCGGGCCAGATGGGCAGGAAGTAAAACTCAATCATCTCCCGAACGGGGAAGGGCTCGCTATCGCCAAGACCGAACGACAGTCGCACAGATGAGGCGATCGCCCTGAGCTTATCGTTGCTGAGGGGCGCGACTTTCACTCCGCGGGAGTAGGCGGGGTTATGTGATGGCTTTGAGAAGTCAACGTTGGTTTTCAGCATCGGCCTCCGTGTGTGCGAGCATGTGCGCTATCGTAAACTTGCTGCGCTCGTCGAGGGCGGGGAACCTGCGGGCAAATGAGATGGCGAGGTCTCTGTCGTCGGGCGATAGTCCTTCCAGACTTACGGTTACTGATTCGTCGCTTATTGCCCGGGCTCGGTGCAGCTCTTCGATTTGGGCTGACGTGAGTTGGTAGATTGCCCCGACCCTCTCGATAAAGCCCTTGGGTACGTTGCGGTTTCCATTTTCTACGGACGAGAGCATAGCCGGCGAGAGACCGACCTTCTTTGCCATGTCCATTAGGTATTCGCCACGCTGTGCGCGAATGCTTCTTAGCTGCTTTCCAAGCTCCGTAACCACGGGGTCTCCTTTATGAGAAGTGCGATGATAGCATTATACCTTCGTTGGGGCTGCCGTCTGGCGCGGGAGGGTCATTCTCCCTATCGGAGTCCTTGACTTTGCCGTCGAAGTACCGTTCTCGAACGTGGTTGTATCGGCGCCAGTTTATTCCAAAACGGTTGAGCTGCTCCTCTGCGGTTTTGTCTTGGCGCCCATAGAGGATGAGCTTGGATGGGCGGACGCGAAGCACCTTCTCGAGGAAGAAGCTGTCTTCGTTGCTTTGCAGCGGTGCGCAGCCGAGGAACCCTGCCGCCCACATCACGTTTTGCGGAATGGCGTCAAGATGCCTGAACGTTGCCCGGGAACCGGTTCGAAGGTTTGCCACGACAGGCACGTTGTTCACGGCCAGCACAGACATGAACAACTGATTGAGGAGCATTATCTCTCCCTGCCATTCGAGGTCCATGTCTTGAGTAACCGTCGCGTCCATCATGACGGCGCCCTTGAAGCGGCGATATTCTGGTAGATCGTCAAGAACGCGGTCGATGCGGGGGTAGAGGTCGGTGTCCGCAGCGAAAAAGCAAAGGAGCGTGTCAGAGGGGTCCCCGACGAAGGGAGCGTTTCGGTGCTTGAAGGGCACCATGTCTATTGGCCATTCGTCGAGAAACATCTCAGGGGCGAGGAGAGGGAAACCCTTTTCGTCGAATCCGACTCCGCGATCTTGCAGATAGGCGGTCATGCCATCTACGGTCATCACGATATCGAGCAGACTAGATATCATGAGCTGAGCCTCTCCGCCAAGAGGGGCGTCATTATGCGGACTTCGGCATCAGGGAGCGCGTCGGCAAAAAAGGAACGCATCTGGTTAGCGCGCTTGATAAAGAACTCTAAGTTGACGAGCGAGCCTACCGTGGGGACATAGTCGAGGACGAGGGCCACGTGACTGCATTCTTTAAGGCGCTCGACGAGCAAACTGAGCTGTGCGGGGTCTTCCAAGGAGAAGAGGTGGGAAAGGGGTATAAAGCGTCTCTCGCCTCTGGTATCGAAAAGCGACCGCTTGCTGCCCAGCGGGCTGTACGTGCAGTCCCAGAGAATGAAACCGGGGTTTTCCGAGGGGAGCCGATCCCACATGGCGCCCAGAAGCTTGTAAGTGCTTTTCATTCGGTCGCCCCCTTACAGCTCCACAACCACGCCGGTGCCCAGCTCGATGGCTCGTTCGGCGTACTCGAGGAGTTTCTCGTAGAAGTCCTGCAGAACGGGAGGTACCGGGCGCTCCATACGGTTGTGCAGCCATGCTGCCAGGAGCTTGCAGTGTTCCGTGTCGAAGTAATCAGGGTCGCCTAGGCTGAGCACCATGTCACAAGCGCCCATGATGGGGAGAATGAAATCATCGTAGAGAACGGGCCACAATGTATCGAGATCGTCGAATGGTTGGATTGAAGGGTAGTAGACCTCGTTATTCCCTTCGGACTGCGAAGAGTGGCATGGAATATCTCCATAGTGTACAAGGTTTTCGGGGCGTATGATAAGGGTGATATGCATACGTCTACATCTCCTCTCGCTTCAAGATGCGAAAGTGGGTGAGGTCGTCGTTGTCGCAAGGTGAGCCGTCGAGAAGCGTGTACTTTCGCGCTATCCGGTCGTAGATTCGAGCGTAGCCTGCAGCCATGTCCGCTACAACGCTGTACCGTTCGCCCGCGAAGATGTACTTCGTCCCCTTGACTTCTCCTCGGTCACCCGGGGCGAACCGGTCGCAAATCTCGTTCAGGTTGACGTTGGTCGTTTCCCACCGATGCCCGTGACGGTCCTTGCGAGCTCGCGCCTTGGCGTAGGCGCGAGCCATGGCTTCGTCCTGTGCTGCGGTTGTTTTCACGTAGTAGTCCGCTGCTTCCGAGTAAGCGCTTTTGCTATCGGCCATGTAACCTCCTGTCTCGCAGAGTTTTTCTCATCAGCGGTCTGTAGGGTATCATGAATTCACCATTGAGTAAATCACATATCTGTAAAACACAAAACGGTGAATCGCCGAGGCTGACAGCTGGCTCATGCTTGCTTTGTCGCGCGGATGCTGGGACTGCCCGGCGCGACTACAGGGCCCGGTCGTTCTGGCTTATCAAGTCGATGACCTCTTGGCGGGAGTGGACGCCCAGCTTGCGGTAGATGTTCTTCGAATAGGTCTGGGCGCTGCTGAGCGAGATGACCAGCACGTCGGCGATCTTGCGGTGGGAGTTGCCCGCCGCAAGCAGTTGCAGCACCTCCCGCTCGCGCGGCGTCAGCCCGAACTGCGAGGCGATTTCGTCGCAGCGGGCGCTTAGGGGGCTGCCCGGCGCTTCTGGCTGATTCGGGTCCTCCGCGCAAGGGGAAGCGCTGCTTACGGCGGCGGGGCTGGTGGCGGGTTCGGAAGACGGGTTTCTGCCGCGTACGACGGGTGCACCGTCGGCGTTCGTGCTGGGCGTACTGGTTGCCGCGGCTGCATTGCCGGCGCCCAAGGCGGTCAGGTTTCCGGCCGCGGCGGGGGTGTTTGTGGTCGAGGTCTTGGTCTGCAGGTTGAGCACGGCCAGGATGAGCAGCAGCATGGCCGGAATGATGCAGGCGCCCAGCCACAGGTACGCGGGGAGGTCGGCGATGAGCGGCGTCACGAAACGGGCGAACATAGCGAAGGACATCTCGATGCCCAAGGGGATAAGGAACAGCGCGGCTACGGCAGCCGTTGCGGGAACGCCCTCCGCCACCGAATACATGAGGGCTGTCTCCCACAGCAGGAATAGCGCCAGGATGCGCGTGGGAAGCACTAGCTGCTCGCAGAGGTCGGGATGGTTGCCCATCAGCATGGCCACCAGGTAGGAAACCGTCACGCAGATGAGCGTGAAGAACACGAGCACCCTCAGGAAGCCGGACTGTCCCTTGCGCGGGAGAATTCCGTCTGCGCGGGAGACCAGCGCAGCTAGCGCACCGGCGAGGGCAACGGCCAGCAGCTTGCTGAGCAGGGTGGTGGAAAAGGGCATCCCGGGGTGGGAGAACAGGCCGCTGAAGAGGTAGCTTGCGAACAGGTAGAACAGCAGCGCCGCCGCCATGAGCGTGTAGGGGCTGGCGATGAGCGCTCTTGGAGATGTCGCGCCGCTTGTCGTCGATATTTCACGATGCCCGACGACGCCCTCCGCTGCGGTTGAGCCTTCGAGCGGTACGAAAGCCACTGCTGCCGAAGCGAGCGGCAGGAATGCGGCGATGGGACCGAAGAGTTGCTCGGCGCCGAGAGAGCCGAGCGCGACGGTGAGAAGCAACGCTATCAGGAGGTTGGCCAGGAACGAGTAGGCGGACAGCAGGCATGCGCGCTTCGTTCCGATCCGGCAGGAGATGCGGGCCCATTGCAGCGCGGTGGCACAGGTGAACAGGCTGAAGAGCGTCGAGCAGAGCACGCTTGACGCGGATGCCAGGGGGCCGCAGGGCGCAAGGGGCGAAAGGGCCACCAGCAGCAGGCACAGGCCTGCGGAGTAGAAGGCAGCGGCACGCAGAAGAGGTGGCCAGTGCAAGCCGGCACACCGGCGTCCGGCCGCTTGTCTCCCGGACGGATTGCCCGGTTTGCGCGGTCCTGCGGCAAGCAGGCAGGCAAGCGCTATGGCTATGGCGCAGGCGCACTGCAGAAGCGAGCCCAGGCAAAAGGCGGGCGAGCCGACGGAGAAGCCGGAGAGCGCGGCGAACGATTCGGGCACGAGCTGGTAGCTGAGGGCGAACCAGAACGGCGAGAGGCCGGCCACGAAAAGCCATTCCCGTCTCTCCTGCGCTGCCATAGGCTCCTTCCTTCTTGGCGTGAGTGCAACCATTATAGAGGTATTCCCTGTCATGCATGACGGCAAGCGCTCGATGAGGTGTGCTGTCTACCTGGTAAAACGCGAAATATCACCAAAATGGTGATGATGGGCGGGCAGTCGCGATTGCCCCCGGTTCGGTGATTGTGCGCCTGCGGTTGCTTGTCCACCATGGCTGGCGTACGGATGCGGGCCGCGTGGGGCGGCCTTGCGGCAACTACGAGGAGGATGCGCGATGAGCGACAAGACCATGGCCTTCAACAGGCGCTCGTTTGTGAAAGGCGGCATAGCGGCGGCTTCCGGATTGGCGCTGGGGGCGCTTGCCGGATGCGGTAACGCGCCCGTGAAAAGTCAAGCCGAGCCCGCTGCCGGCGGTTCGTCGGTTGCCTTGCCCGACAGCATCACCATGGCAGACGTGGAGAACTCCGCCGTCGAGCTTGAGCCTATCACCGACTTCGCCGCCGAGGAAACCTACGACATCGTGGTGGTGGGGGCCGGGTGCGCCGGCGTGCCTGCCGTGGTGACGGCGCTGGAAGAGGGCGCTACGGTGTGCTGCCTGCAGAAGGAGAGCATCGTTTCCGCCAACGGCGCCGGCGCTTCCTGCGTCGCCCACAAGTACTCCGACCCGGCGGCCGTTGCTCGCTGGACGTCGCTGTGGGCCGAGGAGAACCTGTGGCGCTTCAACCGCGAGCTGTTCAAGTACTGGGAGGAGCGCTCGGACGAGACCCTCAGCTGGATTCTGCAGAAGGGGCTTGCAGTAGGCGTGGAGCCCAACGTGTGCCTGACCGGCGAGAGCGTGTACCTGGACGGGCTGGGAACCGTGGCCGTGTGCAAGGCCATCCAGCCGGGCAACCAGGTGCTCATGGAGGCGCTGGCGGCCCAGGCGGAGAAGGACGGTGCCGTCTTCCACTACAGCACGCCGGCGGTGCAGCTGGTGCAGGACGAATCCGGCGCGGTTACCGGCGTGGTAGGCAAGGCGTCCGACGGGTCGTATATAAAGGTGAACGCGAACAAGGGCGTCATTTTGGCTGCTGGCGACTACATGAACAACGAGTCGCTGCTGAACCGCTACAACGGCGACGTGATAGATTGGCAGCCCGACCTCATCAACCATACCGGCGACGGCCATATCCTGGGGGCTTTGGCCGGCGGTCGTATTGCCCCGGGTCCCCACCCGCGCCAGATCCACAGCCTGTTCTCCGACGACCGCGTGTTTCTGGCCACGCCCATTCTATCGCTTGACCCGGAAGGCAACCGCTTCATGAACGAAGAGGTGGTGATGACCGACTGGAACACGGTGATGAAGTACTGCTATCCCGCCGATATGAAGAAGCATCTTTACCGCTTCCTGGATTCCGCCGTGGAGGAGAAGTTCCCCGGCGTGGCCACCGTGGAGGATGTGGAGGCGCTTGTGCAGGGCACCATCGAGGGCGGCGGCGAGCGCGGCAGCGGCCTGGGCGTGGGCCTTGCCACCTACAAGGGCGACACGCTGGAGGAGCTGCTGTACAACATGGGCATCGACGACCCGCAGCCGTTCCTGGACGGCATCGCCCGCTACAACGAGCTGTGCGCTTCCGGAGCTGACACCGATTTCGGCAAGAACCCTGCATATATGAAGGCCGTGGACACGCCGCCGTTCTACGGGATCATCAACAACCCCGAGACGCTGTCGGCGAACAACGGCGGTCTGCTGGTGGACGAGCACTATCAGGTGATCGACGCCGAAGGCAACCCCATCCCTGGCCTGTTCAGCGCCGGCGTGAACGGGGGAGACGTGTGCGGCGGCATCAACTGGCACATGCCCGCCGGCTCGTCCAACGGCCACTGCTTCAATGCTGGCCGCTACACTGTCATCTATGCGCTGACCGGCGGCCTTACGCCTTCGAAGCCGGCGAAGTTCGAGGACGTGGAGGACATGTTCCGCGACCCCAACGGCAAGTTCATGTGGGACAAGCCCGAGCTGATTAGCCACGACATCCCCCGTTGGTAGGGGCAATCGAGGCTTCTGCTCGGCGCAGGGTTTCCTGGCCCTGCGCCGAGTGACCGAAGGGGCAACGCTAGGGGTGCCGGGGGCTGATGCCGCGGCGCCCCTTAGCCTTTCGGGCCCGACTCCTTCTTAAGGATGCCGGCCTCGTACCAGCGTTTGGTTTCCTCTGGGGTAAAGCCGAGCTCGGCCAGGATTTCCTCGTTGTGCTGGCCGACGCAGGGCATGCCGCGCTCGATGCGGCCGGGATTGCGAGTAAGCCGGGGCACCACGGCTACGCCGCGGGTGGTGCCGTCGTCGTAGGCGTTTCGCCATTCGGTGAAGATACCGCGCGCCTGGTAGTGGGGGTCGGCCTCGCCCATGGCGAAGGTGTAGACGCGGCTTGCGGGCACCCCTGCAGCGGACAGCGCCTCCTCGGCCTCCTGAGCGCTGCGGGACCCGAGGAACGCCGCCAGCTGCTCTTCCAGCACGGCAGCGGCCCGGGTGCCCTTGCGAGCACCTACGATGCCTTCGGGAAAGTCCTCGGAAGGGTAGGAGATGCCCAGCACGCCGCAGAGGTTGCGCAGCACGCCGGCTCCCAGGCTCTGCAGGAACAGGTTCACGCCGTCGCCACAGGTGTAGGTGCCGACGCCTGCGTTCATGGCGGCGTTTCGTTGGGGGAGCGCCCCGGTGTTCAGGTAGCTCATCACGTAGAAGCCCGAGCAGCGCAGCATCGCCTCGAACTGGGCTACGTCCACGCTCTCGCCTTGGCCGGTCGCCTGGGCGCGGTGGAGCGCCGCTAGGCCGCCGGTTAAGGCCATAAAGCCGGCATAGTAGTCCGATACCTGGGGAAACGCCGGCAGCGGCGGGCGGTCGGCGTAGCCGTTCATCTCCATGAAGCCGGAATAGGCTTGTCCGATGCCGTCGAAGGAGGCCCGGGTGACGTAGTCGGGGACGCCGGTTTGGCCGTAGCCGGAAATATGGACGATGACCAGGCGCGGATTGAGCCGCCACAGCGTCTCGTCCGAGAGCCCCCAGCGAGCAAGCTGCCCTCCGCGAAAGCCATCGACCAGCATGTCGGCGGTGGCTACCAGCTTGTCGAAGGCGCTTCGTCCCTGGCTGCTGCGCACGTCGATGCACAGAGAGCGGGAGTTGCGCCGATCCATGACCGTTCCCCAGCCGGGTGCGGCGGCGTTCGGTCGCGAGGTATCGCGGCCTTTCGGATTCTCCACGGCTATGACGTCGGCACCCATATCTCCCAGCATGCTGCAGGCGAACGGTCCTGCGATGGCCTGGCACAACCCCAAGACCCGAACCCCCTGCAGCGGCCCGAACGGCGCGTGTTCCCCCATGATTCCCCTTTTCTCCGAAAACCCTTTCCGCTATCATGAGAAGCGTATTTCATGCCAAAAGCACTGTAATGAAGAATAAACAGGGATATTGCTTAATTACTGCGGAGTACACCGGCCGCAAACGGCATAAGCGAGGTGCTGCTGAGAAGCGTCGGTGCGCTGATCGGGCTGTCTGCCGGCGAGCGCGCGCTTCAAGCGGGCTGAGCGGAACGGCATTGGGGCTGCGGCCAGCCTGGCGGAAGCCAAGCGGGCGCGACGCGGGGAAGAAGGGAGGGCGTGTGGGCTACGGGCAGGCACCGACGGCTGGGTGGCGCCACGACCTTCAGGTCGAACAGCGCCAAAGCCATCGCCAGGCGCTCTCTCCTACGCTGTTCCGCAGCATGGAGATGCTGGCCATGCCCTCATGCGATTTGCGGTCGTTTTTGCAGTCGGCGGTGGACGACAACGTCATGCTGGCCTTCGACCCTGATGCCTTTGCCGGCGCGGAAAGCGTTTCCTTCGACGATGCTCAGGAGCGCAACCGGCTTGCGGGGGACGCGGTGTCGCGGGAACGGGGGAGCCGGCAGCACGGCCTTTACGACGACGGGCGCCTGTCGGCTGCGTTTCTGCAAGAGCGGCTGTCGCTTTCGCAGTACCTGCTCTGCCAATGCACCCCTGCCAACGAAGCGGTGTTTCTGGAGGTGGCCGAATGCCTTGACGAACACGGGTACTTCCAAGGGGATGTGGACGCCATCGCCTTTGCTCTGGGATGCCCGCGCCAGGAAGTCGAGGACGAGCTGCGGCTCATTCGCACCTTGGAGCCGCGGGGCGTGGGGGCCGAGGATGTGCGGGATTGCCTGCTGCTTCAGCTCGACCAGGACGATGCGAACTACGACCTTCTCTGCAAGCTGGTGAGGGATCGGCTGGACGACGTGCCGACGCTGCGAGGCGGCTCCATCGCCTGCACGTACGGCGTTACCCGCGAGGAAGGCGCACGCCTGCTTGCGGTGCTGCGCTCGCTGGACCCTTGGCCGGGGCGTCCCTTCGCCCGGGCCGAATCGGTGCGCTATACGGTCCCCGACGTCGTGGTTTCGCGCACGCCCGACGGCGGCCTTGCGGTGTCGCTTTCCCTTTCGGAGACGGCGGGGCTGTCCATCGACGAAGGCTATCGGCGGCTTTCCCTGTCCCCGTCGCTTGACGGGGAGGCGAAGGGGTATCTGGACGAGAGGCATCGCCAGGCTGCAGGGTTGCTGCGGGATGTGGCGTTTCGACATAAGGTGGTAAGCGGCCTTGCTGCTTATATAGTTGTGCACCAGCGGCGCTTCTTCGAATCGCAGGGCGCGCTGCTCGACGCGCTGTCCGTGCGCGATGCAGCTGACGAGCTGGGGGTTCATCCGAGCACCGTGAGCCGGGCCATAGCGGGAAAGACCATGCGCACCCCTTTCGGCGTCTTCCCGCTGAGCGTGTTCTTCAGGGCGGGCGTGACCGGACGCGAGCCAGACGATGCGGACGCTCCGGCCGAAGCGGTGGCGACGTACCAGGTGAAGGCGTCGATCAAGCGCATGGTGGAGGGCGAAGATCGCTGCCGGCCGTTGAGCGACAACGCGCTGCGGCAGGCGTTGGTGGCCAAGGGCGTGAGGATAGAGCGGCGCACGGTGGCGAAGTATCGGGAGTGCCTGGGCATTCCCTGCTCTACGGATCGACGGCGCATGTACGGCGTCTGCCGTTGACGAAACTCCCAAGCAATTCCGCTACAATAGCACCTTCTGCGTTTTGAGACGGGCGATTCCCCCGCTGGCTGCGGCAGGGCTGGGGGGTCTTTTCTGCGAGACGAACCTTCGGCGCGCAGGTGCGGGAAAGAGGTACGAGCCCATGTTGCAAGACAATGCCATGGCCCATGCGTGGCGGGAGTACGCCGCTGGAGCCGAGCATCCGGCGAAGGTCGTGCGACCGGAGATAGCCCGCTCGTGGGCTCGCTGTCGCAAGGCGGCCATCAATCCTTGGAGCAACACGCGCCGCTATGTGGACGAGGCGCGATTGGACGGCGCTCGCAACGACCACGAGCGGCTTATCCGCGTGGCCGACCCGGTCATGCGGGTGGTGAGCTCGCTTCTGGCATGCAACGTTTCGCTCATGGACAAGCAGGGCTACGTGTACCACCTGGTGTCTCCCTTCTCGAACTACTCGCTTACCGTGGGGCAGGAGATGCGCGAAGAGCTGGTGGGCACGTGCAACGCCGCTTTGGTGCAGGTGGAGAACAAGCCGGTGCGCTGCGACTACTTCGAGCACTACCGCGTGTGCAGCCAGGCCTACTCGGGCGCTTCGGCGCCGTTTCTCTACGAGGACGGCACGTTCGGCGGCGCCATCAACCTGAACAGCCCGCTTTTGCCGCTGCCGCCCAACGCGGAAATCATGGCCTCGGTGGTGGCTCGCCAGTTGCGCAAGCTCTTCTTCCTGAACCATAAGGCGTGGCAGCCGCTGTCCTCCGTGGAGTTCTTCGCCCCGCTGTTCGCGCTGCTGGAAGGGGCGTTGGTGGTGACCGACGGCCAGGGGCACGTGCTGACGGTCAACGACGAGGTGCTGGGCACGCGCAAGCAGTCGTCGGTGCCGCCCTATGGCACGGAGCTGCTGGGCCGATGGGTGGCCGGCGGCGAGAAGACGGCGCGCAAGCTCATGGCGCTTCCGGTGAACGACCCGCTGGGGCTGCCTCCGGACACGGTGGTGGAGTTCGGGCGCTCGAAGCAGCCCTACCGGCTGACCGCGGTGCGCCAATGCTCGCTTTCGGCGAAGCAGGTCTACCGGTTCTTCCTGTTCGAGCGCTATAGCGAACCGACTTCCGCGAGCAAGGAGCCGGCGCCGGCCAGCTTGCAGCAGGACGTGGTGGGGAAGAGCCCCGACTGGCGCGAGGTGCTGGATTTCGTGGATCATGTGGCGCCGTTGAAGGTGAACACGCTGCTTTTGGGGGAGTCGGGCACGGGCAAGGAGGTGATTGCGCGGGCCATCCACAACCGGTCGGGGCGCAAAGGCCCCTTTGTCGCCGTGAACTGCGGAGCCCTTCCGCGCGACCTTCTGGCCAGCGAACTGTTTGGCTATGCTCCCGGCGCGTTCACCGGGGCCAACGCTGAGGGCCTGCTGGGCAAGTTCGAGTTCTCGAGCGGCGGCACGCTGTTCTTGGACGAGATAGGCGAGATGCCCCCGGATATGCAGGTGGGACTGCTGCGCGTGCTGCAGGAGCGCGAGGTCACGCCCCTAGGCAGCAACCAGGTGCGCCCTGTGGACATCCGCGTCATCGCCGCCACGAACCAAGACGTTGCCGCCATGTTGGAGGCGCGGACGTTTCGCAACGACCTATACCACCGCCTGTCCCAGGTGGAGCTGACGTTGCCTCCGCTTCGGCAGCGAAGCGGCGACATCCCCCTGTTCGTGGAGCATTTCAACCGTCAGGTCAGCACCGATCTGGGTATTCCCCATTCGCCGTTCTCCGCCGAGGCCCTGGAGGCGTTCCTTTCCTACGAATGGCCCGGCAACGTCCGCGAGCTGCGCAACGTGGTGGAGCGGTGCCTCATCTTCTGCGGGCAAGGCTCCGAAGTGCTGCCCGAGGACGTGCGCAACCACATCCTTCGGCGGCGCGGCTAGGGAGAAATTTTTCCGAAAACTGAAGACTTGGCACGGCGTGCGCACTTTCCTTGGACGTGAAGACGTATCCAAGAGGAAAGGACGGATGCCATGGGTGACAGCTTCAAGCTGCTGTGCTCTCCCATCCAGGTGGGGTCCCTCATGTTGCGCAACCGCATGATCTCGACGTCCATGGGCCCGGGCCATGGGTACATCACCCCCGACGGAAAACCGACGCAGCGTTTGCTGAACTTCCTGGAGGAGCGCGCGGCGGGAGGCTTGGCGGTCATCTGCCAGACCATAGCCCCCTGGCGCCGCTCTACTGAGGTGCGCCATCCGCTGGTTACCGGCGCCGACGAGAGCGACTTGCCCGAGCTTCGCCGCATGGTGGAGGCGGTGCATAAGCACGGCGGGCTCATCGTGGCCCAGCCGTGGGCCGTGCACCTGTGGGATCCTGGCGACGGCCGTCCGGAGACCACCTACGGCCCGGGACCGAAGGCGTGGCGCGAGCCGCCGTACACCACCATGAGCATCGAGGACATCCAGACGCTTCGGGCCCAGCTGAGAAACTGCGCGAAGCTCTGCCAGCAAGCCGGCTTCGATGGCGTGGAGGTGATGGCCGGCGTCGGCGGCATCCTCAACCGGTTCCTGTCGCTGGCGACCAACGACCGCACCGACGAATACGGCGGTTCGCTGGAGAACCGGGCGCGACTTACCCTGGAGTGCATCCGCGATGTGAAGGAAGCCTGCGGCGAGGACTACACCGTGTTCGTGCGCTGGTCGCCGGTGGAGTACGTGGAAGGCGGCGTGTGGGACGTGGAGGAGTCCTTCGCCTTTGCCAAGATGCTGGACGAGGCGGGCTGCGACCTGCACAACCTCATGATCGGCTGGCACGAGACCTCCATCCCGCTGACCACCAAAGACATTCCCGACGGGCACTGGTCCTTCGTGTCCGAGAAGATCAAGCAGCAGGTAAGCAAGCCGGTCGCCACGGCCTACCGCGAAACCGACCCGGTGGTGATGGAGCGCATCCTGGAAGAGGGGAAGGCCGACGTCATAGCCGGCCTGCGCTACGTTATCGCCGACCCGGCCTTTGCCCGCAAGGTCTGCGAGGGCCGCGCCCACGAGATCGACCGTTGCGTGGGCTGCTGCCGCTGCCTCGACGACGTGCTGGGCAAGGGGCGTCCGCTGAACTACTGCAGCGTGAACCCGCATCTGGGCGAGGAGCTGGACGCACCCTTGTACGGCGGCGGCAAGGCAGCTGGCAGCAAGACGGTGCTCGTGGCCGGCGCGGGCATGGCGGGCATCCAGGCGGCGCTGGCGGCGTCGGCGCGGGGCCATAAGGTGAAGCTGGTGGAGAAGGGCCCGCGCATCGGGGGCGCACTTGTGCTCTCGGCGGTGTTCAGCCCCACCTACGAGCGCATTCTAGGGCGCTATGCCGATCAGCTGGCCGCCGACCCCAACATCTCGATCCGCCTTAACACCGAGGTCACCCCCGACTACGTGCGCCAGGAGAACCCGGATGCGGTGATCGTGGCCACGGGTGGCGACGCCATGGAGCTGGACGTTCCCGGCGCCGATGGCAAGAACGTGCTGCAATCCCACTACATACTGGAAATGATCAACGGCCATGCTCCCAAGAGCAAGGGCGTGCTGAACAAGCTCATGTACAAGGGAGCTGCGCTGACGCTGCCCCGCCTGTACTCGCCGGCGCTGGCCCGCTGGGCTCTGGGCAACTTCCCCTGGCCCCTGAAGAAGCGCATCGCCATCATCGGCGGCGGCCTTCCCGGTTGCGAGCTGGGGCGCGAGATGATGCGCCACGGCCGGCAGATAGACATCGTCGACGACCACAAGAAGATCGGCTTCGACGTGGGCAGCAGCGACCGCTTCCACGTGCTCTCCGAGTTCAAGAAAGCCGACAACGTGCGCTTGCATCCGCTTTCCACGGTGAAGTCCATCGAAGACGACGGGGTGACCATCGTAGAGGATGGCGCCGAGCACAAGATTGCGGCCGATTCCGTGGTCATCGCCCTGGGCTTCGCGCCGAACACGAAGTTGGCCGACGAGCTGGGGGAGGTGGTTGAGGAGCTGTACGCAGTAGGGGATTGCGCCGAGCCGGCCCGTATGGCCGATGCTGTGAAGCAGGGCTATCGCGCCGGTTGCAGGGTGTAAGCAGAAGCAAACGGAAAGCAAGAAGGAAGTGAGAGGATGAAAGCAGCAGACCAGCCCCGGTTCGGATCGATGGAGGGCGTGCGCGTGCTGGGCGTGGGCACCAACATCGCCGGCCCGGTGGCCTGCACGTTCTTCGCCGAGCAGGGAGCCAGCGTCATCCAGGTGGAGTCCACGAAGGCCCCCGACATGTTCCGCAACATGGGCAACGCCTGGGCCATCGAGCATCGCAACAGCCGCTCGATTGCCTTGGACGTGCGCTCGGAGAAAGGCGAGGAGGTGCTGAAAAAGCTCATCGCCCAGTCCGACATCCTGATCGAGTCGTCGAAAGGCGGCACGTGGAAACGCTGGGGACTCGACGATGAGGCTCTGTGGGCCATCAACCCGGCGCTCGTGATCGCGCACGTGTCCGGCTACGGCCAGACCGGCGTGGACGGCTACGTGTCCCGGGCGTCGTTCGACACCATCGGCCAGGCCTTCGGCGGCTACGTGGCCGTCAACGGCATGCCCGATCCGGCGCTACCGTTGCCGGTGGTGCCCTATACGTGCGACTACGTGACGGCGCTGTTCACCGCGATGGCGACCTCCATGGCGCTGTACCGGGCACGGGCGACGGGTGAAGGCGAGAGCATCGACGTGGCCCAGTACGAGGTGATGGCGCGCATCCAGGGCAACTTCCTCATCGATGCGGTCAACGGCGGGTCGCAGCCGCCGCGTCTGGGCAATTTCGGCAACGCCTTCGTGGCCATTCCCAACGTCATGCGCTGCGCCGACGGCAACTGCGTCACCTTCGCGTTAGGGGGCGCCGCGGTTTGCAAGCGGGCCGAAGAGCTGCTGGGCCTTACCGGGGATCCGGACTTCGATCCGCCCCATGCGGGCTACCGCAAGGCCGACGGCCCGCGCGCCCAGAAGATGCTCGAGGCGCTGCAGGCGTACTGCAACGCCCATAGCGCCCAGGAAGTCAACGATGCCTTCAACGACCGTCAGATCCCCTGCTCGATGATCATGACCTTCGACATGATGGTGGAAAACGAGCAGTACCAGGCGCGCAACACGCTGATTACCTGGGACGATCCCGTGCATGACAAAGAGGTGCTGGGTGTGGGGTGCATTCCGGCATTCACTCGCAACCCGGGACAGGTGTTCCGCGGCGGCCCCACCTACGGCATGGACAACGACGATGTGCTTGAAGAGCTCGGCTTCGCATCTGGGGAGATAGAGCAGATGTATGCCGAGGGCATTATCAAGAAGAGCTAGGAGAAGGATATGACAGAGCTTACCGCCGCGCCATCGAGCGCGCGCAAGAAGAACACGGTCTACTACATCAACTGCGTCATCACGCTGGTGCTCATGTTAGCGGGCTTCCTGATCGGCCCGATTGGCCCCTTGACCGAATCCGGCTCGAAGGTGGTCTTCATCTTCGTGGGCGTGGTCTACGGCATGATCACCGTGGGCATTACCTGGCCGGCCCTTCTGGGCATGGTGCTGCTGGGCTTTTCCGGCTACATGGACACGGTGGACGCCGAAGGGAAGGTGACGGCGGCAACCACCGTGGCCAAGGTGTTCCTGAACGCTTTCGGCAATGACACCTACCTGTTCGTGTTCTTCCTGCTCATCTTCGCGGCGATTATGAACAATTCCGGGCTTTCCAACACCATCGCCTACAAGATGGTGTCGCTCAAGTTCGCCCAAGGCAAGCCCTGGGTGCTCTCGCTGCTCATCCTGGTGGCGGCCTACCTGGTGGGCATGCTCATCAGCTGCTCGCCCGGCATCCTCATTCCCTGGGCTATCGTGTACACCATCTGCAAGCTGGTGGGTTACACCCCCAAGGACCAGTGGCCCAAGTTCATGGTCATCGGCATCGTGCTGGCCGCCCAGCTGGGCAACGCTGCCCTTCCTTTCAAGCCGCTGTCGCTGCAGATGATGGCCAGCCTGAAGGACGCCACCGGCATCGTCATCGACTACGTTCCCTTCACCATCTTCGCCATCATCATGTCCGTGCTCATCATGGTGGGTTACTGGGCCATGTGCCGCTTCTGCTTCCGTATCGACGTGGCGCCGCTCAAGAAGGCTGACGTGAACCTGGGCTCCGACGTGGTGTTCACTGCTCAGCAGAAGCAGCTGTGCGTGGCCCTGGCCGCCCTGTTCGTGTTCCTGTTCGTGCCTAGCTTCCTGCCTGCCGGCACGCCGGCCAAGGCGTTCTTCACCACCTTGGGCTCCACGGCCGTGGCGGTGGTGATCATCGCGGTGCTGGCCCTGATGCGTAAGAAGGACGGCAAGCCCTACGTGAACGTCATCGAGTCCATCAAGACCGGCGTGCCGTGGGAGACCCTCATCCTGCTGGCCTTCGTCATGGTCATCTCCACGGCGCTGACCACCACGGGCAACGGCGTGAAGGAGGGCCTGTCTATGGTGCTGAACCCCGTGCTCGGGTCTGCCAGCGGCTTCATGTTCTCCGTGATCTTGCTGATCGTGGCCGCTGTGGGAACCCAGGTGCTGGGCAACCTCATCTACGGCCTCATGCTGATGCCCATCGTGTGCGTCTACGGCGCTGCCACCGGCGCCGACCTGAGCATGCTCACCGTGGCGCTGTGCGTGGTGCTCAACGCTGCTTTGGTCTTGCCTTCGGCAAGCCCCTTGGCCGGCCTGCTGCACGGCAACACCGAATGGGTCAGCGAGAAGGACATCTACAAGTACTCGATTCCCAACGTGCTGGTGATCGTCGTGGTGGCCGTGATTCTGTGCGCCACCTTGGGTGCCGTGATGTTCTAACAACCCGCTGGGTGCGCGGATGCCGCTGCAACGGCTTCGCGCACCCTTTTCGGAGGCGGGCGGACGGGCTGGCGGCTTTGCGCCGTTTCGGGATTCACCCCGCCCGAACCGGCGTCCGTCCCGCCTTCGATTCTGGCTGAGAAGGAGGTTTGCCATGGCAGAGGGGAAGAGGGTTTCGCGGATAGCCTGCGTTGCCGTCATGGTGGCGCTTATGGCTCTTCCTTTCGGGCTTCCGTGCCCGGAGGGATTGACGCAAAGCGGATTCAAGGTGCTCGGAATCTTTCTTGGGTGCGTGTTCGGCTGGTCGACCGTGGGAGTGATGGGCACGTCGCTTCTGGGGATGGTGTTTCTGGGGTTCGTGCCCGAATTCAGCGTGCAGGGCGTTTTCAAAGAGGGCTTCGGCGGCACCACGTTCATGCTGGTGTTCTTCATGGTCACCTTCGCCGGGGTGCTCGACCAGGTGGGGCTGGGAGAACGGGTTGCACAGTGGATTCTGAGACGCAAGTTCACGCGGCGCGACCCGTGGGTTCTGTCGCTGTCGCTGCTGCTGACGGCCTATGTCACCTCTTTCGTGACCAGCGTCATGCCCGGCATCATCATCTCGTGGGGCATCCTGTCCAGCATCTGCCATGCCTGCGGCTACAAGCGCGGCGACAGCTGGCCGAAGCTTATGACCGTGGGCATCGTGCTTGCCTGCTGCATGGGCCATTCCGCGTGGCCCATAGAGGTGCTGTCCTTCACGTTGCTGGGCATTTACGACGCCCAGGGTCTGCCGCCGATCAACTACCTGTCGTTCACGGTGCTGAACACCTGCATCGGATTGGGTGCCATGGGACTGTACCTGACTGCCTGCCGACTGCTGTTCAAGCCCGATGTCGACCGCCTCTCCCGTGCGCACGATTTCGCACGGGACATGGGGCCGCTTACCCGGGCGCAGAAGGCTGTCGTGGCCTTCACGGTGGTCTTCTTCGCGGTGCTGTTCCTGCCCGGGGCGTTTCCGGGAGCTGGCGGGCTGCTGGGGCTGTTGGAGTCGGTGGGCACCGTGGGCTGCGCCGTGGTGGTGCTGGCTGCGGCGGGAATGGCCCGCATGGCGGATGGAAAGCCCCTGGTGAACCTGCCGGCGGCCATCCGTGACGGCGCCCCGTGGGAGTCGATGATCCTCATCGCCTGCGCCATACCGCTTTCCTCGGCGCTCACCAACGCCGACGTGGGCTTGAGCCCGCTTTTCAGCCATGGGTTCTCGGTGCTGTTCGGTTCGGTGGGAAGCGCTGCGCTGTTCTCGGTGCTGTTCGTGGTCGTGGTGGTGCTGCTCACCAACGTCATGGGCAACGTGACCGTGGGCGTGGTGCTGCTGCCCATCATGATTGCGGCGGCGCCTTCCATGGGGGCTAACGCAGCATTGCTGACCGTGGTTACCTGCATCGCCTGCAACGCGGCGTTCCTGCTTCCCTCAGGCGGCCCCACGGCCGCGGTGCTTCACGGCAATCGCGATTGGTTCGCCGGCTCAAGCCAGATCTATCCTTTCGCGGCGGCAGGGGCGTTGTCGTTTGTGCTGTCGGCTCTGGCGTTCATGCTGGTGCTGGGGCCGTTGCTGTTCTAAGGGTGCCTGCCTCCCGCTTTGGTTGCGGCGCATCGGCGGCCTCCTGCGCGCCGGCTGCGGTGCACCGGCGGTTTCCCGCACGCTGACTGCGGCGCATCGGCGGCCTCTCGCGCTGGCCGCAGTGCATCGGCGCGGGGGGGGGTGAGTGCTTGGCCGCGGCCTTAGGCGGCAGGGCTTTCGTGCAGCCCAGATTTCGGGGATGCGATTCATCGGTACTGCGCCCGAGAGCTTTTTCGGGCTGAATGTGCAAAAGGACGGGCCGCTTGCTTGCGGCGTTACCGAAGGAAAGGAGCGGTATTCATGGATTTTCGCTTGACCGAAGAGCAGGAGCTTTTGCTGGAGTCGCTTGACGAGCTGATGGAGCGCGAATGTCCTCCCAGCTACGTGGCCCAGTGCGATCGGGAAGGCCGCTTCCCTGCGGAGTTCGCCCAGGCGCTTGCCGACAACGGTTTCGGGCTTCTGGGGGTGCCGGAAGAGTACGGTGGGGTTCCGGTCGACACGCTCACGCTTATGCTGGTGAAGGAGCGCCTGATGAAAAACGGCGGTCCCATCTGCCTGTTCACTCAGCCGTTTCTGGTGGATACCGTGCTGTCCTTCGGCAGCGAGGAGCAGATTGCGGCCACTATGGACGCGGTGAAGCGCGGCAAGGTGGCCCACTGTTCCGGATTCACCGAGCCGGGCGCGGGGTCCGACAACTCGGGGTTGGCCACTACCTTCACCCGCAAGGACGGTAAGGTGCACATCAGCGGGCACAAGTCCTTCATCACCAACGCAGACACGGCCCCTTACATGATGTGCCTTACCCGCGACCCGCTGCAGGAGGACCCGCGCCGCGCCTTCACCACCTGGTGGGTGCCCATGGACGCCGAGGGCATCACCGTGGAGCCGCTCGACAAGATAGGCTGGCACATGTCCAACACCTGTGAGGTGTACCTGAACGACGTGGTGGTGGAGGAGAAGGACATCTTCGGGCGCGAGGGCGAAGCGCTCAAGCAGACCATGAAGAACTTCGAGGTGGAGCGCTTGCTCATGGCGGCTGCTTCCCTGGGGCAGGCCGAGTGCGCCTTCGACGACGCGGCCGCTTACGCGAACCAGCGCGTGCAGTTCGGCAAGACCATCGGGTCGTTCCAGCTCATCCAGCAGAAGATCACCGACATGGCCATCAAGATAGAGAACATGCGCAACCTGGTGTACAAGACCGCCTGGGAGCACGACAACGGCATCCCCATCCGCAACAGCTCCGCAATGGCGAAGCTGTACTGCGCTCGCGCCGCCTGCGAGGTCATCGACGACGCGCTGCAGATCATGGGTGGCTTGGGCTACACCAACGACTGCCGCATCTCCCGCCTGTGGCGCGATGCGCGCAACGCCCGCATCGGCGGCGGTACCGACGAGATCATGTACCACGTGGCAGGACGGGGCATCTTGAAGGAGCTGAAGTAGGGAGCATGTGCCGTGCAGCGCGCCTCGTTTGGTCGGGTCTCGACCTCTTCGGCGCACTACGCCTTGCGCCTCTGTTTGAAGCATTCCCGCATGCGCTTGCGCCGACCTTGCGGGGCGCCTTGCCCCTCTGCTTTTATCCGTTGCATTGCAAACGAAAGGAATAACCATGGCCGAGATGTTCTCACCCCTTGACGACCTGATTGCCGAGCAGTCCCTGGTGGACGCCCTGGTGGCCGACTTTACCGAGGAAGACTGGAACCGCCAGGCTTCCTACTGCACCACCTGGAAGCTGAAGGACGTGATCGCCCATATCGCGCTGTTCGACTATTGCGCTAACGAGCTTATTTGCGGCCGCGGCTCCGATGTTGCGTCGGTGGCCCAAGCGTATTCGAAAAGCGATGAGCATTTTAAGATTGACGCCTGGCAGGGCAAAAGCGGCGCCGAGGTGCTGGCATGGTGGCGCGAACAGCGGACGCTCATGGATGCTGCGTTCATGGAGGCAGGCCCGAAGGGCCGCGTGCCCTGGGCCGCCGGCATCCCGCCCATGTCCGTGCGCTCCCTGGCCTCCGCCCGCCTCATGGAGCTGTGGGCCCACAGCGTGGACATCTACGACGCCCTGGGCATCGACCCGGTCGTGAAGGAGCGCATCACCTCCACGCTGTTCCTCTCCTGGCAGGGCCGCCCCAACATGTACAACGTCAACGGCCTCGAGTTCGACCCCGAGGTGCCCATGCACCTGGAGCTGACGCTGCCCTCCGGCGAGGTGTGGGCCAAGGGCGAGCCCAACGATGCGAACTACATCAAGGGAACCGCCAGGGACTGGGCGCTCGTGGCCATCCGCCGCCGCAACTGGATGGACACCGACCTGGAGGTGGTGGGCGACGAGGCCCGCAGGTACGCCTCCATCGTGCAGACCTACGCCGGCCCCGCCGACCCGGCCCCCGAGGCCAAGCGCCAGCGCTAGGCGGCGGCCAGTCAGAGCGCACGAGGGCGGGGTTCTGCAGGGATTTGCGCAGAACCTCGCTCTTGTGCACTGCTGTGGGGAATGTCCCTCCATATATCACACACATCTGTTCGCTTTTCGGGAGCGCGTCTCTTTGGGGGCGCGTTTCTTGCGCTTGTAAGGAAACGGGCATATGACCAGCGCGTAACGGATGCTTGCGAGGGTGCTTCGGCGTCTTCCGGGCGAGTATAGTTCCAGTGTTGATAAAAACTGTTGTGGCAGACTCTAGAAAACTTGACAGATAGAGACTCAGATTATATAGTGTGAAAACATAAAGACAGATTGAGCCAATCGCTATAAGTTAATGTAAGCGTTTGGCTCTTTCCACAACTGAGTTTTTACCAACGGCATCGCAGTAGGTATAACTCCGACTGAGAGGAACGAACAAAATGGCAAAGATTCTTGGCATCGACCTGGGCACCACCAACTCCGCAATGGCCGTCATGGAGGGCTCCGAGCCCGAAATCCTCGTGAACGCCGAGGGCGACCGCACCACTCCGTCGGTCGAAGGCTTCCGTAAGGACGGCGAGCGCGTGGTGGGCAAGGCCGCGAAGAACCAGGCGGTCACCAATCCCGAGAACACCGTCTCGTCGGTGAAGCGCTTCATCGGCCGCAGCTTCGACGAGACCCCCGAAGAGCAGAAGACCGTCAGCTACAAGGTGCAGAAGGGCAAGGACGGCCGTGCTGTCGTCGACATCGACGGCAAGGACTACACCCCCGAGGAGATTTCGGCCATGGTGCTGCAGAAGCTGAAGGCCGATGCCGAGAAGCAGCTGGGCGCCCCGGTCACCCAGGCCGTCATCACCGTGCCCGCTTACTTCAACGACGCTCAGCGCCAGGCCACCAAGGACGCCGGCAAGATCGCCGGTCTGGAAGTGCTGCGCATCATCAACGAGCCTACGGCCGCTGCCTTGGCCTACGGCCTTGACAAGACCAACAAGGACGAGAAGATCCTCGTGTTCGACCTGGGCGGCGGCACCTTCGACGTGTCGGTGCTGGAGCTGGGCGACGGCGTGTTCGAGGTGGCCTCCACTGCTGGCGACAACCATCTGGGCGGCGACGACTGGGACCAGCGCATCATCGACTGGCTGGCCGACAAGTTCAAGGCCGACAACGGTATCGACCTGCGCACCGACAAGATGGCCCTGCAGCGCCTGAAGGAAGCGGCGGAGAAGGCCAAGATGGAGCTTTCCTCCACTTCGCAGACCAACATCAACCTGCCCTTCATCACCGCCGACGCCACCGGCCCGAAGCACCTGGACTACACGCTGACCCGCGTGGAGTTCGAGCGCATCACCAAGGACCTGCTGGATCGCTGCAAGAAGCCCGTGGAGCAGGCGCTGGCCGACGCGGGCCTGAAGGCCGGCGACCTTGACGAGGTCATTCTGGTGGGCGGTTCAACCCGCATGCCCGCCGTGCAGGACCTGGTGAAGAAGCTCACCGGCAAGGACCCCAACATGTCCGTGAACCCCGACGAGGTGGTGGCCATGGGCGCAGCCGTTCAGGGCGGCGTGCTGGCCGGCGACGTCGAGGGCATCCTGCTTCTGGACGTGACCCCGCTTTCCCTGGGTGTCGAGACCATGGGCGGCGTCATGACCAAGATGATCGAGCGCAACACCACCATCCCCACCCGCAAGACCGAGATCTACTCTACCGCCTCTGACAACCAGACCAGCGTGGAAGTGCACGTGCTGCAGGGCGAGCGCCAGATGGCTTCCGACAACAAGACCCTGGGCAAGTTCCAGCTGACCGGCATTCCGGCTGCCCGCCGCGGCGTCCCGCAAATCGAGGTCACCTTCGACATCGACGCCAACGGCATCGTGAACGTGTCCGCGAAGGATTTGGGCACCGGCAAGCAGCAGCAGATTACCATCAGCGGCTCCACGGCCCTGAACGACGACGAAGTGGACCGCATGGTGCGCGACGCCGAGCAGCACGCCGAGGAAGACAAGCGCCGCCGCGAGGAAGTGGAAGTGCGCAACAACTGCGATGCGCTGGTGAACGCCACCGAGCAGACCCTGGCCGAGGTGGGCGACAAGGCTCCGTCCGACGTGAAGAGCCAGGCCGAAGCCGCCATCGCTGCTGCCAAGAGCGCTCTTGAGGGCACCGACGTGGAGGCCATCAAGGCGGCGACCGAGCAGATGCAGCAGGCCGGTTACAAGCTGGCCGAGGTGGTGTACTCCACCGAGGGCGCCGGTGCCGCTTCTGCCGCCGCCACCGCCGAAAGCACCCCGGCTGACGACACCATCGAGGCCGACTACGAGGTGGTCGACGACGAGAACGAAGGGAAGTAGCAGCCATGACGCAGAGCACTCCTACTCCGGGGCGCGAAGCAGCAGGCCAGAGCGGGGCTGCGGCAACTGACGCCACGCAGGCGAACGCCGCTGCCCCCGCCGCTAACGACCCGGTAGCCGCCGACGGCGAAGCCCCCGTGGAGGATGCGGTGGAGGTGGTCGTCGAAGGTCCCGAGGGCACCGAGGCGGCTCCCGTTGCCGAAGAGCTGCTGCTGAAGGCCCAGGCGGAAGTGAAGGACTGGCAGGACAAGTACATGCGCCTGCATGCCGAGTGGGACACCTACCGCCGCCGTACCGCCGAGCAGCGCGAGGCCGAGAAGGCCCGGGCGACGGAGAAGCTGGTCACCAGTCTGCTTCCGGTGCTGGACGACTTCGAGCGCACCATCGCCTACGCCGAGCAGCACGGCGAGGCCGGGCTTCTGGACGGCGTGAAGGCTGTGTCCACCAAGCTGGGGCATACGCTGGAAAAGGACGGGCTGATCACCATCGACCCGGTCGGCGAGCCCTTCGACGCGCTGGAGGCCCAGGCCGTTGCCACCGTCGAGGACGCGGAGGCCTTCGACGAGACCGTGCGCGAGGTGTACCAGAAAGGTTACAAGATGGGTTCGAAAGTCTTGCGACCTGCCATGGTAACCGTCACGACCGGTGGTCCGAAGCGGCCGAAAACGCCTGATGAAGGCGGCGATCAGTAACGAAACTCGGATGGGGGAGCGGGCGCTGGCACAGGCCCGCTTCTCCCTGTTGAATACCGGTTAGGCTCCATGCTTCGCCGGCTCGCGCCGACGCTGCGGCGTCGGGGGCGGGTGGCAAAGCGGGCCTTCGGAATACGAACACAAGGAGGTGGACAGCGTTATGGCAGCGACCCCGGACTACTACCAGATTCTCGGCGTACCCCGTACCGCCACGGCGGCCGAGATCAAGAAGGCGTTTCGCAAGCTGGCGCGCACCCATCATCCGGATGCGGGCGGCGACGAGGCTAAGTTCAAAGAGATAAACGAAGCCTACGAAGTGCTCTCCGACGACAAGAAGCGCGAGCTGTACGACCAGTACGGTACCGCTAACGAGAACCAGATCCCGCCTCAGGGCTGGGGCGGCGCGGTGGACTTCGGCGACATCTTCGGCGGCGCGGGCGGAGGAGCCGGGTTCGGCGGATGGGCCGACATCCTGGAGAGCATCCGCCACGGCGAAGGCGCGTTCGGCGGCAACTGGGACTTCGGCCAAGGGCGCACGCCGCGTCCCCAGAAGGGCCAGGACATGAACGTGACGCTGAACATCACGTTCGACGAAGCGTTCAACGGCGCCGAGAAGCGCGTGACCGTGCGCGTGCCCGGCAGACAGGAATCGGAGACGCTGACGGTGAAGATTCCCGCCGGCGCCGTAGACGGCGGGCGCATGCGCTTCAAGGGCAAGGGAGCCCCCGGCGCTAACGGTGGCGAGGACGGCGATCTGCTCATCGTCACGAAGATCGACGAGGACGGATTGTACCGGCGCAAGGGGGCAGATGTGCTCATGGACGTGCCAGTGAGCTTCGCTGAAGCGGCCTTGGGCGCCAAGGTGACCGTGCCCACGCCCGACGGCAAGAAGGTGCGCGTGACCATTCCCGCCGGCACCCAGGACGACACGGTGCTCACCGTGCGCGGCAAGGGCGCGCCGAAGGTGAAGGGCGAAGGCAGCGGCGATTTGAAGATTGCCGTCAAGGTGAAGGTGCCCACGCAGCTCAGCGACGCCCAGACCGAAGCCTTGAAGGCGTTCATGGAGGCAAGCGACGAATCGGTGAGGAGCTGGGAGTCATGAGTTCGCGAACCGACCGCAACCGCCCGCTGTACATGATCAGCGTGGCCGCCGAGCTGGCCGGCGTGCATCCGCAGACCCTTCGCGCCTACGAGCAGAAGGGCCTGGTCACACCCCAGCGCACCGAAGGCAACACTCGTATGTACTCTCAGGCCGACATCGAGCGGCTCGAGCTTATCAACGAGCTGACCGGCGAGGGAATCAACCTTGCCGGCGTCATCCGCATTCTGGACTTGCAGGGGCGCCTGGACGAACGCGACCAGGAGCTGGACGATTTGCACAAGCGGGTCCGCCGCCTGGCCGACCGGGTGCACGAGCTGGAGACCCGCGAGAGCGTGAACGCCCTGGTGCGGGTCGCCGACATGCCTTCCTCGCTGCGAAGGCTTCCTTAAACGCAACCTGCGACGAACACTTAGAAGGAGGGACACCTCTATGAATATGGGAAGTTTGAACAAGCTGGCCCTTTCCGCCCAGGAGGCGCTGCAGCAAACGCTCACCGTAGCATCTGACGCGCAGTCCTCTCAGGCCGAGCCTATCCACATGCTCAAAGCCCTCCTGGTTTCCCAGGAGAACAACCTTTCGGCCATCATCAAGCGCATCGGGGCCGATCCGCACCAGCTGCTGGCCAACGTCAACGACGAGATCTCGCGTATGCCGAAGGTCTCCGGTACCGGCGGCATGATGGGCGTTCCGGGCCCTGCGCTCATGGGCGTCATCGACCAGGCGGTGAAGATCGCCGAGAAGCTGGGGGACAGCTACGCCACCACCGAGCATCTGCTCATCGCGCTTTCCGAGGACAAGAACGCCGCCGGACGCATCCTGAACGGCGCCGGCGTCACCCGCAAGACGGTGGAGGCCGCCTACGAGGAGCTGCGCGGCGACACCCGCGTGACCGACCAGGCCAACAAGACGCAGTTCGAAGCGCTGGAGCAGTACGGCCAGAACCTCACCCAGCGCGCCCGCGAAGGCAAGCTCGACCCGGTCATCGGCCGTTCCGAGGAAATCCGCCGCACCATCCAGGTGCTCTCCCGGCGCACCAAGAACAACCCGGTGCTCATCGGCGAGCCGGGCGTGGGCAAGACCGCCATCGTGGAGGGCCTGGCCCAGCGCATCGTGGCCGGAGACGTGCCCGGGTCGCTGAAGGACCGCGAGCTTATCGCCCTTGACCTGGGCGCCATGGTAGCAGGAGCCAAGTACCGCGGCGAGTTCGAGGACCGCCTGAAGGCGGTGCTGCGCGAGGTGAAGGACAGCGACGGCCGCGTCATCCTGTTTATCGACGAGCTGCACACCATCGTGGGCGCCGGCTCCACCGGCGACAGCTCCATGGATGCGGGCAACATGCTGAAACCCGCGCTTTCCCGCGGCGAACTGCATGTCATCGGCGCCACCACGCTGGACGAGTACCGCAAGTACATCGAGAAGGACGCTGCGCTGGAGCGCCGCTTCCAGCAGGTGCTGGTAAGCGAGCCTACGGTGGAGGACACCATCGCCATCCTGCGCGGGCTGAAGGAGAAGTACGAGATCCACCACGGCGTGCGCATCACCGACGGCGCCATCGTGGCTGCAGCGGAGCTCTCCAATCGCTACATCACCGACCGCTTCCTGCCCGACAAGGCCATCGACCTTATGGACGAGGCGGCCAGCCGCCTGCGCATCGAGATCGACTCCATGCCCGAGGAGGTGGACGCCGCCGAACGCAAGCTCACCCAGATGCAGATCGAGGAGCAGGCGCTCATGAAGGAGTCCGACGAGGCTTCCAAGGAGCGGTTGGAAGCGCTGCGCAAAGACATCGCCGCGGCCAAGGAAAGCCTTGACAAGCGGAAGGCCGAATGGCGCAACGAGAAGGACGTTATCGAGAACGTGCAGACTCTGAAGGCCCAGCTGGAAGAGGCTCAGAACGAAGAGGCCCGCGCCACCCGCGAGGGCGATCTGGCGAAGGCATCCGAGATTCGCTACGCCCGCATCCCCGACTTGCAGGCGCGCCTGGCCCAGGCCGAGGAGGACCTCAACGTACGCCAGCAGGACGGCGCTATCCTCAAGGAGGAAGTCACCGACGACGAGATCGCCGGCGTGGTGAGCGCCTGGACCGGCATCCCCGTGCAGAAGATGATGCAGGGAGAGATGGCCAAGCTGGTGGATCTGGAGTCGAAGCTGCACGAGCGCGTCATCGGCCAGGACAAGGCCGTGGCCTCCGTGGCCGGCGCCATCCGCCGCAGCCGCGCGGGGCTTTCCGACCCCGAGAAGCCCATCGGCTCCTTCCTGTTCTTGGGTCCCACGGGCGTGGGCAAGACCGAGCTGGCCAAGACGCTGGCGGAGTTTTTGTTCGACAGCGAGCGGGCCATGGTGCGCATCGACATGTCCGAGTACATGGAGAAGTTCAGCGTGCAGCGGCTCATCGGCGCTCCTCCGGGGTACGTGGGCTACGACGAGGGCGGCCAGCTGACCGAGGCCGTGCGCCGGCATCCCTACTGCGTCATTCTGCTCGACGAGGTTGAGAAGGCCCATCCGGACGTGTTCAACATCCTGTTGCAGGTGCTCGACGACGGACGCCTGACCGACGGTCAGGGCCGCGTGGTCAGCTTCAAGAATGCCATCATCATCATGACCAGCAACATCGGCAGCCAGGTGATGCGCGAGCGCGCCGCCTTCGAGCAGCAGACCATGGGCCAGATGGTGGAGGAGATGCAGGACATGACGCCCGAGGCGGCAGCGAAGAAGCTCATGGAGTTCAGCAACCGCATCAACGACGCCCTGCGCTCCACGTTCAAGCCGGAGTTTCTGAACCGCATCGACGACATCGTCACCTTCGACGAGCTGACCATCGCCGACATGGAGCCCATCGTCGATCTGCAGCTGGAGGACATCCGCAAGCGCCTGGCCGGCCGCCGCATCACGCTTGATGTGACCCCCGAGGCCATGGAGCACCTGTCCATCGACGGTTACGACCCGGTCTACGGCGCCCGTCCGCTGAAGCGCCTCATCCAGCGCGAGATTGTGGACCGCATAGCCCAGCAGGTCATCGAGGGCAAGGTGTTCGATCGCAGCCACGTGCTCATCGGCATCGGCTCCGACGGTAACTACGAGTGCACCGTGGAAGAGCCCCTGGACGTGAGCAGCCTGGAGGATTTGAACCTCACCGATCTGGACTCCATGGGGTTGGACGCCTAGGGGGCTTTCGTCCCAGGCTTTCCACACGCCGGATTCCGAGCCCTTCCCTCCGAGCGATTGGAGGGAAGGGCTTTCGCCTTCCTTGCGGCCGGGTTTCCGGTGCGGACTTCGGGGTAGCGCAAAAGCTAGCGCGACAACAAACGAAAAAGGCTCGTGCAGTTGATTATCCTTATGGGATGCCGGATTGCCTGAGATGCTAGCCGTGGCGCGGGCGGCCGCTGCTTCGAGCGTTGTTACTTTGGCTTCTTGTCGCGCAAGACAGTGCATACGGGGAGGGTTCTGCTGGTTTTGCTGCAGAACCCTCCCCGTATGCACTGTTCGGATTGGGTGACGGCGGCTTGCGGTCGAACTTTTGAGTTTGGGTGAAGCCGCCGGGGCATGGGGTGCAGGCCTTCGCCGAAAGGCTACCATGAGCAGCGCAAGAAACCGCTGCCGCGACTACTGACCGCAGGGGTTATCCCGCCGGCGTATCGCGGTTCTTTCCAAAGGAGACCTCCGTGCTTGCTGAGCGCTTTCTTACCAACACCGTGAAGACCATCGCCGGCAACCGGCTTTCCATGAAGCCCACCGACGAGCGCTTCTTTCCCGACCCCGAGCCGAACACCCGCTACATGCTGTACATGCACGTGCCCTTCTGCGAGCGCCTGTGCCCCTACTGCAGCTTCAACCGCTACCCCTTCCGCGCCGACATCGCCAAGCCCTACTACGAGTCCATGCGCAAGGAGATGTTGCTGCTGGCGAAGCAGGGCTACGACATCGAGAGCATCTATGTCGGCGGCGGCACCCCCACGGTGGACATCAACGAGCTGTGCGAGACGCTGGATTTGGCCCGCGACACGTGGGATATCAAGGAAGTGGCCTCGGAGACGAACCCGAACCACCTGACCCAGCCGTGGCTGGACAAGCTGCACGGGCGCGTGCAGCGCCTGTCCGTGGGCGTGCAGTCCTTCGACGACGACCTGCTGCGCCAGATGGACCGCTACGAGAAGTACGGAAGCGGGCAGGAGATCATGGAGCGCATCGCCGAGGCGCTGCCGTACTTCGAGTCGCTCAACGTGGACATGATCTTCAACTTCCCCACGCAGACCGAGGACATGCTCATCAGCGACATCGAGCACATCGTGGAATGCGGCGCGCGCCAGACTACCTTCAGTCCCCTTTACGTGAGCAACGCCACGGCCAACAAGATGGCCAAGACCTTGGGCGCTATGGACTACAACCGGGAGTTTCGCTTCTACAAGCTGCTGGATGGCATCCTGACCGGCGGCGACAGGCCGTTCTTCCGCCGCGACACCATCTGGACCTTTAATCGCCTGAACGACGAAGGCGAGGACGACCACGCCCTGCTCATTGACGAGTACCAGACCGCCTACGATGCCTACCCGGCCATCGGCAGCGGGTCGATCACGCACCTCAACGGCGCGCTGTACGTGAACGAGTTCAGCCTGCGGGACTATTCCGCCGCCGTCGACGAGGGGCGCATGGCCATCATGGGCAAGTCGGTGCTGTCCAAGCGCGACCTTATGCGCTACAGCTTCCTGGTGAACCTGTACAAGCTGCGCCTGGACAAACGGGCCTTCAAGGAGGAGTTCGGCGTGTCTGTGGAAGCGGGCTTGCCGGCCGAGATGGCCTTCATGCGCCTGAACGGGTCCTTCGCCACCGACGACGCCTGCGAGCTGACGCTCACGGAACGTGGCCGCTACCTCACGCTGGTGATGTACCGCCAGTTCCTGAGCGGCATGAACAACCTGCGCGACCAAGCCCGCGCCCAGCTCACCGGCCTGGAGCACGAACTGCTTTTCGGCGACGGCACGCCGGCGTAGAGGCTTACTGTCAGGGGCGCTTGCTAATCGTCTAGGCTCATGAGGGCGTAGTCGTCGAGGTCGTGGCGGGTGTACAGGACGCGCCAGAGCGTCAAGGCTTCTTCGGTGAAGGCGTAGAACAGCCGGTACTGACCAACGCGGTACGTGCGCATGCCGTGATGTGTCAGCAGCTCGTCGTCGAATCGCTTTCCGAGCGTGGGGATATCGGCCAATGAAACCAGGGCATCCTGGAGTTGCTCGTACCGTCGTTTGGCGGCTTGAGGGGAGTCGAGGACTTGCCCTACGCAGACGACCGCCGATTCGATATCGTAGGCCGCCTTCGGCCTGTACGTGACGGAGCGTCTCGCTATCAGAGTCTCCATGTTTTGAAGATGTCTGCCATGTGGGCGTTCAGTTGTTCTTGCGAAACGGTTTCGGGGCGATACGAGGCTTCTATCTCGGCCTCGCGCAGCTTCAGCACGTAGCGGTCATGCTGCCGCTGACGCTCGTAGGCCTCGCAGTCGATGATCACGAGCGCTGCCTTTCCGTTCTTCGTCATGAAGATAGGTTCCTGGGTGTTTCGCGCATCCTCGCAGATTCCGTTGAGGTTGGTGCGCAGCTCGCTGATGGGTCGGATATCCGGAACCGCTATGGCTGATGGCATGGCGTCCTCCTTGAAAAGCCCTTATTTGTGCAATATAAGTGCAAAATTTGGCCCTATCAAGAGGGAACAAGTTGGACCGAACGCAGAGAAAGGGAGCCCTCGGGCTCCCTTCTCCTAATGCGCGCTGTCAGCTTGCATCTTGGCAGGCGGCCTTGCGCTCGCTGCCGTTACACTCCCATGGATCGCCGTCGTCTACGGGGCGGTTTTCGGGCTGTCCGTGCTTTTCCTGATGCTGGCGGGCCCGGCAGATGGCGGCGGTGCCGAGGTAGAGGTGCGCACGGTGGACGCCCGCACCCCGCCGCCGCTCATGGCGCACCTCGTCATCTACGGCGTGGTATTCGGCGTGCTGCATATCCTTGAGGGGCTCATCCAGACGGGGCCCTTCAGCATCAACCTGGGCGTGTTCTTCGGCTGCGTGGTGACCATCGCCTTGCTGGCGGTGCTGTTCTTCGCCATGGGCAACAACCACGAGCTGTGGTCGAAGATGCGCTCGATGGTGTTTCCCCTGGCCCTGGTTGGCTATCTGCTCATCCCATTTGCCTCCAACAGCGATTTCGCCCTGGCGTTCACCGAGGCAGGCAACCTGCTCTACCTGGCTTTCCTGTTCCTGGGCTGCTGCGCGCTGGCCCATCGGACGGCCGTGGACATGCGGCTTGTCGTGTCCCGGGCGCTTCTCTACAACGGCCTGGGCACCATCGCGGGTGTGCTGTTCGCGATGAACTTCGTACAGAACTTCGCCCCGGGCACCCAGAACTACTTCGCCCTGTCCGTGGCGGTGACCGCGCTTCTGACGGCGGCGACGTTTTGGGTGGGCACTGACGAGCAGATCCGCAAGATCTGGGGCCTGCGGCGAAAGCTGTCGGCCAAGCACTACAACGACCTGGTGACCAAGGCGCGGGTTCGCAAGCTGACGGCGGAGTGCGACCTTACGCCGCGCGAGTCGGACATCTTGCTGCTCATCGCCCAGGGTCGCCGCGCTCCGGAGATGACCGATGCCCTGGGCGTGTCCATGGGCACCGTGCGCACCCATGTGAAGCACCTGTACGCCAAGTTGGACGTGCATTCCTACGCGGAGGCCGTGCGGGCGCTCGAGGAGGTGTCCCTGGACGAGGGCGAGCTGCAGGAATAGCTTCCGGCGGCGTCTTACGGAAGCGCATCGCCCCAAGCGCTCCTTGCCTGGGGGGCGGAGCGCGGGACCCGGGCATGCAGCAAGGCGCCGCAAGAAGCTCGCGCGTGCAAAATGTTGCAGAACGTTACGGTTCAAAAACCGATAGGGCACGGTGGTCGAAGGCCTGATGGGGCCAAGGATAATGAGCGCATCGCAAAGAGCTTTCCGGCGGTTGCCGAGGATGCGCATGCGCCCCGATGCCGAGAGGAGCGGCCCGGTGCGCAAGGGGATGGCGCAGGTGTCGGGAAGCAGGGGAGCAAGGGGGTGCGTCATGGGACCGCTCGAGTCGCCCAACGACCAGCTTGTAGCCAGGTTGCTGCTGCAGGCAGCGCAAACCGTGCTGCCCGACGAGCCCTTCTCGCAGGATGCGCCGACGAGCTGCCCCGGCAAAGCCCCTCGCAGGCGGCCGCTTCCGGGGGACGGCGACGGTTCGCTGGCTGGCCGCCCTCGGCAGTGCCCCATCCGCGTGGTGCTGGTATGCGGTCCGCCCCGATCGGGCAAGAGCACCTACATCGTCGAGACGTTCGACGGGGTGGTGGAACCGCTGCCGTTCGAAACAGTCACCTACCGCAACTTCCTCTCCAACGACGCCTACCCGCGCGTCATGCCGCCGCGGCGCCGGGAGATGATTGCGCTGGCCATCTTCCAGGAGTTCACCGAGAACGCCATCAGGCGCTGCCAAATCCATGCGGCTGAAGCCATGGGGGCGTCTGCCGAGGGCGCGCCGCACGATCCGGTGGTGGTCATGGAGGGTCCGTTCTACTACCGCAGCTTCAGGCATGTAGTGGCCGACGGGCTGCGCGGGGTGCTGCGCGAATGCGACGCGCTGGAATGCCGTTGGGTCGGTTACCCTCGGGTTGTGAGCGATGCGGTGCGTCGCGCGGGCTATGATACGTTCAAGCACTGCGCCGGTCGGCTGCAGGTCCCCTCGGTGGAGGAGGGCTTCGACGAGCTGCGGGTGCTCGCGGTTCCGCAGCGACCGATCCGCGACGATCTTCGCTTGCGGGTTGATGCGCTGAACGGGCGCGATGCGGTGACGGAGCACAACCTGCTCTGCCGTCCCGACCTGTCGGCCGACGAGCTGTGTCGATCCGATTCCGCGCGGCCGCTTTGCGCCGTGTCCGACCTGGAGGGAAGGAAGCTTTGTGGAGCGAGAGCCTAGCGCGAAGGAGCTGCAGCGCTACGAGTCGGTGCGCGAGCGTTGGGAAGAGGTGTGCAGCCGCTGCGGGCGGTGCTGCTTCGAGCGCGAGCTGGGCGACGACGGCGAGGTGCTGGTGGATTACGCATCGCCCTGCCGCTTCTTCGACATGGGGACGCATCTGTGCCGCGTGTACAAGGACCGCTTCCGGAAAAACGAGCGCTGCGCGAAGGTGACGCTTCGGGTGGCTCTGTTCGACGAGCTGCTCCCCGAGGAATGCGCCTATCGGCGGCTGCTTCGCGAAGAGTCGGACGGGACGGCGGCGCTGTAGCTGCGCGCAGCTGCGAGCAGAGGCGGCTTGCAGCTGACCTGAAACGTCACCATATCGAAAGCGTCATCTGTGGCCGATGGGCTATACTGGGGCAAAGGCGAAGCTGCGGTCTTCGCGATGGTGCCGACGAGAGGAGCGGTCATGGCTGCGAACAAGATCCTGGTTGCCTACGACGAGTCGGAAGTGGCCACCCGTGCATTGAAGATGGCGGCCGACCTGGCTGTTCACAATCCGGAAGCCCATGTGGACGTGGTGTACGTGATCCCCATCCCGCTTCTGGACGAATCCCAGATGCAAAGCTTCCAGGACATCCTGGACATGATGATCTCCGACGGCGAGGATTTGTTGGCCGACGCCGTGAAGACCATGGGCGAGGCACTGGAGCCCCGCACCGACTCGCTGCTGCTCACGGGCACGAATCCCGCCAGCGAGATCCTGAAGCTGCTCGATCAGCGCGACTACGATTTGGTGGTGCTGGGAAGCCGCGGCCTGTCCGGCTTGAAGGAGTACATCGGCAGCGTGTCCCATAAGGTCATCCACGGCTCGAAGGTGCCCGTGCTGGTGGTGAAGTAGCCGCCGGCAGCTATGGGCGGTCGCTGGCGCCGCTCTCGTCTATTTTTGTGGAGGGCGCGCGCGGCCCTTGACCGCGACGTAGCGTCGCCCGATACACTCTTCGGCACGCACGGCGGCTTTTGGCGGGCTGCCGACACGATCGAGGGGGAGTACCATGCGCTACGTCTACGCCGCCCTTGGGCTGTTCTTCTTCGCGCTGGGCGCCGTAGGGGCCCTGCTGCCCGTGCTGCCCACCACGCCGTTTCTGCTGCTGGCTTCGTTCTTCTTCCTGCGCAGCTCCAAGCGGCTCAACGACTGGTTCGTGGGCACGAAGCTGTACAAGCGCTACCTTTCCAACTACATGGACAAGCGCCAGATGACCGTGCGCGCGAAGCTTCTGTGCGCCTGTCCCGGCGTGGTCATCATGTCGGTGCTGGCCGTGGTTTTGCCGCAGTGGTGGGCCAAGGCGCTGCTTGTCGGGCTCACCCTGTTCGAGATCTGGTTCTTCGTCACTCGCATCAAGACGGTTTCGGTGGAGGAGGCGCGCCAGTACGGCCAGATGCGCAGCGGCGAGCCGGGTGATTTGGAGCCTACGGGGGAATAGGTCGGCCGGCCGCGTGCTCGTCGGCGCTTTGGGGTATCATGGGCACCGCTGTCCGGTTGGCGATGCTGCCGTGCCCGGACGCGTCGTGCACCCGAACGCGTTGCGCGGGTGCGCTCCGCACGCTTGCGACCGAGAAAGAAGAGACCCCATGGCCTTCGAGTACGAGCACCTCATCATCGATTTGCCTGACTATCCGGTTCCCGGAGTGGTGTTCAAGGACATCACGCCGGTGGTGGCGGACCCCCAGGCCTTCGCGTCCACCATCGACGGCATAGCCGACCATTTCATCGGCAAGGGCATCACAAAGGTCATAGGCGCCGAGGCCCGCGGGTTCATCGTGGGCGCTCCTGTGGCGGCCCGCCTGGGTGCCGGATTCATTCCCGCGCGCAAGCCGGGCAAGCTTCCCCGGGCCACCTACCGCGCCGACTACCAGCTGGAATACGGCTCCGACGCCTTGGAAATCCATCAGGACGCCTTGAGCCCCGACGACGTCGTGCTCATCGTGGACGACTTGGTGGCAACCGGCGGCACCGTGCGCGCCCTGGTGAAGCTGGTGCAGGAGACCGGTGCCACCTTGGCGGGCATGGGCTTTCTGCTGGAGCTTGCCTTCCTGAACCCGCGCAAGGTCATCGCCGAAGAGACCGACGCCGAGGTGTTCTCGCTGGTGCAGGCGTCCTAGGACGCCTCCCGTGGCGGCGACGTCGTGCGCAGGAGGCGGTGATCTATGGTTGAATATGTGACAAGCTTAGATGATGCGCGCCTGGATGCTTACGCGCGCCTGACCGACGTGCAGCTGCGCAGCCGGCTGGAACCGGAGCGCGCGCTGTTCATCGCCGAGTCCGACAAGGTGATAGCCCGGGCGATCGCTGCCGGATTCGAGCCGTTGTCGCTGCTGGTGAGCACCGAGCTTCTGCGGTCTGCGGCGGTGGAGGGGCTGGTGCGCGCCGTGGAGGCCGGCTATCCGCAGGCAAGCGTGCTGGCAGCGCCCGCCGAAGAGCTGCGGCGACTGACCGGGTTCAACCTGACCCGCGGCGCCTTGGCGGCCTTCCGGCGTCCTGCTTTGCCGAGCGCGGCCGACGTGCTGGCCGGCGCGCGGCGCGTGGCGGTGCTCGAGGACATCACGAACCACACGAACGTAGGGGCCATCTTCCGCAGCGCCGCCGCCTTGGGCGTGGACGCGGTGCTGGTGACGCCGGGCTGCTACGATCCGCTGTACCGCCGGGCCATTCGCGTGTCCATGGGCACGGTCTTCCAGGTCCCCTGGGCCCGCATCGGCGACGACGCCCCGGCGACGAAGGGGGCGCACGGCAACGTCTGCCGTCAGGGCGGATGGGCGGCTACCGGCATGCCGCTTCTACATAAGGCCGGCTTCGCGGTGGCCGCCATGGCGCTTTCCGATAAGTCCGTGGCGCTGGACGATCCGGCGCTTGCGGCCGAGGAACGACTGGCCGTGGTGCTCGGCACCGAAGGGGAAGGGCTGTCGGCGAGCACCATCGAGCAGGCGGATTACGTGGTGCGCATCCCCATGGCCCACGGTGTGGATTCGCTCAACGTGGCAGCCGCCAGCGCCGTGGCCTTTTGGGAGCTGCGGGCGCGCTGAGGCGGTGATTCGGCGGGGATGCGGCCGGCGGGCGAGCGGGCCTAGTGCCGGCGGTTCGTTGCCGCCATCCATGCGAAGGCGGTTCCCATGAGCACAAGCCCGAAGGCGTCGAACTGGATGAAGCGCACCACGCTTGCGGTCAGAACGTCGTAGCCGGCGGGCAGCTGCAGCAGGATGACCGTCTCGCCCACAAGCCCCACCGCCTGCTGCACCAGCACCACCACGGCCAGGGAGAAGAAGCGCTTCGGGCTAGCGATGACGGCAGGGTAGGTGCAGTTCCACATGAGGAAGGCCACGCCGATGCCCTGGACGGCGGCCAGCCCCGCGCTGCCCGCCCCTTGCAGCTGGTAGGCGCCCACGAAGCTCTGCGGGTCCGCGGCGAAGGAAAGCGCGCACTGCACGTTCACCGCGAACACCAGGAGGTAGGCCAGGCGCACCGCCCACTGCGAGGCTGCGGCTTGGCTGCGGCGGCGCGGTGGGCGGCCGTTGTCAGAGGCGGTCAGTTTCGAGTCCATGGGCGTTCCTTAAGGTGGCGCGGCGCAAGTGCGTTCGTGCCCTATACTAGCAGAAGCATCGGTGTGCGGGGGAGCCTGCGGGCCCCGTTGGCGAAACGGAAGGAAGCGTTATGACGCACGTTGGTATATCGAGCGCGGAAGCCGCCACTTTGCCCGAGAGCGGTCTGTCGGCCTTGGAGCGGGCGGCGAACCCCGTAGCCCATCCAGCCTTCGACCAGTTCGTGGCCACGGTGTCGGCGCTGCGGGCTCCGGACGGCTGCCCGTGGGACCGCGAGCAGACCCACAGCTCCATCGCCCACAACATGATTGAGGAAGCCTACGAGGCGGTGGACACCATCGAAGCGGGGGATACGGCCCATCTGCGCGAAGAGCTGGGAGACGTGCTTTTGCAGGTGGTGCTGCACAGCCAGATTGCCGCCGATGCGGGCGAGTTCACCATCGACGACGTGGCGCAAGAGGTCAACGACAAGCTGGTGCGCCGCCATCCCCACGTGTTCGGCCAGGTGCAGGCCGGAAGCGCCGCCGAAGTGTTGGACCTGTGGGACCAGGTGAAGCTGGCAGAGCGCATTGGCGAGGAAGGGGAGCAAGGCGAGCAGAGCGCGCCGGCGTCCGGTCTGCTCGACGCCGTGCCCACCAGTTTCCCCGCGCTCATGCAGGCGCAGAAGATCTCGCGCAAGGCGGCGTCGGCCGGCTTCGAGTGGGATACCGTCGCCGACATCTGGAAGAAGGTGCACGAGGAGGCCGCCGAGCTGCAGGCCGCCTACGATGCTGCGCCCAAGGCGTCAAACGGCAAGATGGATGCGGGCGGCACGTGGCCCGACGGAAGCGCAGCTGGCCAGACGCCCGAGGACGAGCAGGCGGCGGCGCAGGCCATCGCCGCAGCGGAGCTTGAGTTCGGCGACGTGCTGTTCAGCCTGGTGAACGTGGCTCGGCGCATGGGCATCGACGCCGAAAGCGCTTTGCGCGCCACCTGCCGCAAGTTCCGCAGCCGCTGGGAGGCCATGGAAGCTGCCGCCCGCGCCCGGGGTCGCGCCCTGGAAGACCTCACTACTGCCGAGCAAAACGAGCTCTGGGACGCGGTGAAGGCAGGGGAGTAAGGGCGTCCGGGCCGCACCCCGTCGCGCGCCCGAACGGTTCGCAGCCCGCATTATCGGCATGTTGGTGCAGAAAAACGCACGAACATGCCGATAATGCGGGCTGCTCGGTTGACTGGGGAGGGGTGCAGCCTACTCGAAGTGCTCGGCGGCCACCTTCAGCTGGTCGATGATGTCGATGCTCTGGGGGCACATGGCCTCGCAGGCGCCGCATTCGATGCACTTCGACGCGGGGCCGGCGGCCGCCTGCCAGGAATACAACCCCTTCGCGAAGTTGCGGTCGCCGGTCTGCAGCTCAAGGTTCACCAGGTTCAGGATGTCGGGGATGACCACGCCCTCGGGACAGCCCTTCACGCAGTAGCGGCAGGCGGTGCAGGGAATCTGGGCCATGGTCTTCAGCCGGGCGAGCGCTTCGCCAAGGGCTGCACGCTCGCTGTCGGAGAACAGCCCCGCCTCCTTCCATTCGCTGGTGTTCTGCTGAACCTGCTCCAAGGTGGACATGCCCGAAAGCGTGGCGATGGTGCCCGGCAGTTCGTAGCAGAAGCGGTAGGCCCACGACGCCTGGGACAGGTCGGGACGCGCCTGCTCAAGGATGGCGGCCACGTCGTCGGGAAGGCTGGCCAAACGGCCGCCGCGGCACGGCTCCATGATGACCACAGGTACCCCGTGCTTGGCGGCTACCTCCATGCAACGTTGCGACTGCGTCACCGGGTTGTCCCAGTCCAGGTAGTTCACCTGCAGCTGCACGAAGTCCATGTCGGGGTGAGCGGTGAGCAGCACGTCCAGCGTGTCGGCGTCGTCGTGCATGGAAAAGCCCACGTGCCGAATGCGCCCGGCGGCCTTCTGCTCCTTGGCGAAGTTCCACATGTCGTAAGCGTCGAACACCGCGGTGCGCGCGCCGCCCACGTTGTGCAGTAGGTAGAAGTCCACGTAGTCGGTGCCCAGGCGCTCAAGCGACTCGGACAGGCACGACTGGGCGACCTCCTTGCTGGGGCAGGCCCAGGCAAGGCATTTCGTGGCAATGGTGAAGCTCTCGCGCGGGTGGCGCTTTACCAGGGCCTCGCGCAGGGCCGTCTCGGAAGCGCCCTCGTGGTAGACATAGGCGGTGTCGAAGTAGGTGCCTCCGGCCTCCAGGAACACGTCCACCATTTGCTTGAACTGGTCAAGATCGATGCTGGTCTGGTCGGCGGGGTCCAGAAGTGGCAGGCGCATGCAGCCGAACCCGAGCTTGGGGGTGGAAAGCAGGCTAGAGGCCATGGGGTATCCTTTCGCTGGCGATAACGTCTTTGCGAAACGGGATTATAGCCATTCAAGTGAGCTTTAAGTCAACGCTTTCCGTACGGGGCGCTGGGAGCGGGGAAGGAGAGGGTGCGGAATGAGGGACGAGTTGAGGAAATGAGGTGGGGAAGGAGGAGCGAGGGAGGGATAGATGGGAGGAGGAAAAAAAGAGGAAGGGACTCGGATTGCCCGAGGGTGATGGGCAAGGCCCGCCCCGATGCAATCATAAAATTGTTACTCTCGTGCTTGCAATTATGGAGATAGCGCGGCTGCGCTGTGCTACACTGGCACCCGTTGTGCAACAGATAAGAGAGGAGGTAACGATATGGAGTTCCTGTCCGATCCGGTGCTGCTGGCGCGATTGCAGTTCGCGGCAACGGCGGCCTACCACTTCATCTTCGTTCCGCTGACCATCGGGTTGGGCCTCATCATGGCGATCAACGCCACCAGGTCCTTCCGATCGCGAGCCCCCGAGGATGAGGCGGCCACAGTGTTCTGGGTGAAGATCTTCACCGCGACGTTCGTTCTCGGCGTAGCGACGGGCATCACGATGGAGTTCTCCTTCGGAACCAACTGGGCCGACTACTCGCGGTTCGTGGGCGACATCTTCGGCGCGCCGCTTGCCGCCGAGGCACTGCTGGCGTTCTTCCTGGAATCCAGCTTCCTGGGCGTGCTTCTGTTCGGCCGAGGGAAGGTTTCGCCGAAGCTGTACTGCGCTTCTGCGTGGCTGGTGTGGTTCGGCTCGGCCCTGTCGGCCCTGTGGATCCTCATCGCCAACTCCTGGATGCAGACGCCCGCGGGTGCCGAGCTGTCCGCCGACGGCACCTCCGCCGTGCTGACCGACTTTCTGGCCGCGGCGCTGAACCCCTCGCTGGTTCCCCGCTACGGGCACACGGTGCTGGCGCTGCTGGTCATGGGCGCCTTCGTGGCCATGGCCGTGGCGGGCTGGTACATGCTGAAGGGCCGTCATGCGCAGTTCGCCGCGAAGACCATGCGCTTGGGCGTGGTGGTGGCCATCGTTTCCACGGCGGTGCTTCTGGGCACGGCCCATTCGTCGGCGGTGGTGGTGAGCGAGGAGCAGCCTTCGAAGCTTGCCATGATGGAGGGCATGTACGACTCCGAAGTGCCGCCCCTGTATGCCTTCGGTTGGGTGGACGAGCAGTCCCAGGAGGTCGTCACTCCCTTCTCCATCCCCGGTGGCACCAGTTTCCTGGCTACGGGTACGTGGGACACCGAGTTCCCGGGCCTCAACGAGCTGGCGCAGACCGAGCAGTTTGCAGGCCTTGACCCGGCCACGGCTCCGGTGAACTTCGTGTTCCAGACCTACCACCTGATGGTGGCCATGTTCGGCGCCATCTGCCTGATCTGCCTGCTGGCGCTCATCTTCACCTTCCGCAAGGGCAAGATCGTGAAGATGCGCTGGCTGCAGTGGCTGTGCGTCATCAGCCCAGTGTTTCCCTTCATCGCCATCCAGGCCGGCTGGTTCACGGCCGAGGTAGGGCGTCAGCCGTGGGTGGTGTATCCGTCCATGACCAGCCCCGACGGCGTATCCCTGCTTGTGCAGGACGGCGTGTCCGCTTCGGTCTCCAACGTGGAGGTTGCCATCACGCTCATCCTGTTCCTGGCGGTGTACCTGTTCTTGCTGATAGCCTGGGCTCGCACCATCGGCCGCTTCATCAAGGAGGGACCTGCGATCAAGGGCGCCCCCGAGGCGGGCGCGGTGGCCGTCGAAGAGGTGCTCGTGGTTGACAAGGGGGCTGCGGCCGCCCCGGTTGCGGACGCTTCCCGGAAAGGCGGTGAGTAGCCATGGAAATCACGGTGCTGCAAGGGCTTTGGTTCCTGCTCATCTTCGTGCTGATCGCCGGTTACTTCGTGCTGGACGGGTTCGACCTGGGCGCGGGCATCCTGTACCCCTTCGTCGCCAAGACCGACGAGGACAAGGCCGTGGTCCGTACGAGCATCGGGCCTGTGTGGGATGCCAACGAGGTGTGGCTGCTGACGGCCGGCGGTGCGCTGTTCGCGGCGTTTCCCGACGCCTACGCCACCACGTTCTCCGGCTTCTACCTGGCGGTTATGCTGGTGCTGTTCTCGCTGATCGTGCGCGCGGTGGCCGTTGAGTACGCCGGCATCGACCGCAAGTGGCGCAAGGTGTGGAACGCGCTGTTCTTCGTGGGTTCGCTGCTGCCGGCGTTGCTTTTGGGCGTGGCCGTGGGCAACATCTACGCCGGCATTCCGCTAGATGCGGCCGGCAATTACGCGGGCATCCCGCTGCTGGGGCTCATCACGCCCTTCACCCTGCTCACGGGCGTGTTGTCCCTGGTCATGTTCGTGGCGGCCGGTGCCTGCTGGCTGTCGCTTAAAGCCCCGCTGGGGTCGAGCGTGCGTGATAGCGCTGCGGCCCTGCGCCGCCCGCTGCTCGTTGCGGTGCTGGTGCTGTTCGTGCTGGAGTCGGTCATGGGCCACTTCGTCGTGCAGCCGGACATGTTCGCCGGCCTGACGGCGGTTCGCTGGATCCTGGCCATCCTGGTGGTGTTGGCTATTGTGGGCGCGGCGTTCTTCTGCGCCAAGGGCGGTCGCGACGGGCTGGTTTCGGGCGGCCTTTCCGCTGCCCAGGCTGCGGCGGTGACGAAGTCGGACCTGGCGGCGTTTCTGTGCCAGGCGGCGGGGTGCTTCCTGCTGGTCATGTTGCTTGCCGCTTCCATGTTCCCGAACCTGGTGGTGGCCTCCGCCGGCAGTGTCGGCGCCAGCATCACGGCCATGACCGCCGGCTCCTCCGAGCTCACCTTGGGCTGGATGACCGGCATCACCTGCGTTGGTCTGCCCCTGGTGCTCGTGTACCATGTAGTCATCTACCGGACGTTCCGAGGCCGGGTTGATTTGGCGAAGGTGCATTACTAGGCACAGTCGTCGGCCTGGGTTTCGGATCGGATTCGAATTCCAATCGGGCGGGTGCGGCTATGCCGCTGCACCCGCTTTCTTAAGGTATTTGCAGAGGGCGCTCCGATTCTGTGGTCGGGGCGCCTTCTGCTAGAATTCCCCTTGCAAAAACCCTCTTGGGGGGTGTTCCTATAGTTTTGTCAACTGATTTCCTGGATTGATTTTCGCCAAGAAGGCAATGCTAGCGCGGGGCCC